>CALMQD010000549.1 GCA_937871415.1 uncultured Phycisphaerales bacterium
CTCGACAAGATCGGCGAGGACGCGACCCGGGGCACGACCATGCTGCTCCTGCAGGCGCGGGTCGCCATCGGCCAGAACGACCGCGCCAAGGCGCGCCGCATGCTCGATCAGGCCTGCGCCGGCGCCACCGCCAACGACCCGGTGCCCTTCGTCGCCCGCGCCGAGTTCAACCTCGTCGATCCGCAGATGGCCCGCGACGTCGAGCAGGACCTCAAGGAGGCGATCCGCCGCCAGCCCGCGTTCGCGACCGCCCGCGTCCGCCTGGCGAACCTCTACGCGATGCAGAACAACCTCGCCGCCGGGCTCGCGCAGCTGGCCGAGGGCGTCCGCGTCGACCCCAGCAACGACGACCTCCGCACGCTCTATTGCCAGATGCTCCTGCAGCTCAACCGCCCCGACGAGGCGGCCCAGGCGGTCGAGGACATCCTCAAGGCCCGCCCGATGGACGTCAACTGGATGCTCAAGGGCAGCCAGCTCATGACGCAGATCGGACGAAAGCAGCGGGCCGTCGATCTGGCCCGCATGGCCTACGAGAAAGCCAAGGACATCGTCCCCGCCGACATCTACATCAAGACGCTCCTCAACCTCGACACGCCCGACACCCAGACCGCGCTGAAGATCGTCAACGCGCCCGAGTTCTCGATCAACAAGAACATCACGGCGCTGCTGCTCCGCTCACGCATCTACCTGAAGGCCAACAAGCCCGAGCTCGCGCTCGCCGACATGAAGGCCGCGTGCGCCCTGCTCGACCGCACCAAGCCGGAAGCGATCCGATCGTTCTTCGGTGTCGTCGACGACCTGTACCCCAAGTCGGCCGACAAGGTTGCCCTCCTCGGACGTCTCGAGGAGGTCGGGCGGTTCGACGGCTGGATGTCGTTCTTCGCGGCGATCCCCCGTCTGGACGAGCCGACAACCAAGCCCCGCGCCATCGACGACCTCAACCGACTCGCCGAGGGCCAGGACAAGGCGCTGCAGTTCGCCAGCCGCGGCACGCTGGGCATCCAGGCCTACAAGGAGGGCAAGCTCGACGAGGCCGCCGGGTTCTACAGGCGGGCGCTCGAGATCGGGCCCAACGACCCGGAGATGAACAACAACCTGGCGTACACGCTGCTGGTCATGGGCAAGGCGGGCGAGGCTGTCGAGCCCGCCGAGCGGGGTGTCGCCGGCGCGCCCACGAACCCGATGATCCTCGACACGCTCGGCGCCGTATACATGGAAATCGGCAAACTGCCGGAGGCCGAGCGCGTGCTCCTGCGGGCGCTGAACCTGGCCCGATCACCGCAGGATCAGTTCCCGGTCATCCTCCACGCCGGCCTGCTGAAACTCAAGCAGGGCGACAAGTCCCAGGCCGCTCAGGCGCTCGACTCGCTCAAGAAGCTCCGGAACCAGTTCCCGGATGTGGGCAAAGAACACGACGGCGCGCTGCGCATCCTGGAGGAGGGTGTGACGAAGTAACCCCGCGCGGCGCTCGCGCGCTGCGCGATCTCATCCGGCTCGTTGCCGAACCAAAGCGCAACCTTTGCGCCCGACCTCTCCCGCGGGGTTCGGACCCGGGCCTGCGGCGAGGCTCAACAGCCCGGGACACGCCCCGGGCGCATTTCGGTCGATACAGGCTCTCTCGGGCTGCGCGCATGTTCTTCGCCCAGCCCAGGCGGAACACGTACTTACGGATACGACCATGTCCAGTGTGACCACCACTCCCCGATCCTTCGTTCCCGGCCAGGCGGCGGGCCAGCGCGCCCAGGCCCCCGGCGCCGGCGCCTCCAACTCGATGGGCCTGGTCACGATCGACCCCGTCCGGCTCCTCCGGCGCTACTGGCTGGTCCTCGCCATCTCGGTCTTCGTCGGCGCGGTCGTCGGCGTCGGCGCCCACGTGCTCTTCGCCCGCTACGCCCCGCGATACTCCGCCACCGTCACCTTCGTCGTGGAGGGTCCCACCTCCGACCCGCGCACCATCGAGCCGCTCGACCAGGGCGGCCAGGCCATGGAGCGCTTCACCGGCACCCAGGTCGCCCTGCTCACCTCCGACGTCGTCATGCAGGCCGCCGTCAACAACCCCGACGTCATGCGCACGCAGTGGGCCAAGCCCTACCTCAACGCCAGCGGCCAGATCAACACCAACGACGCCGCGACCGCCCTCGCCAACGACATCTCCGCCGGCCCCATCGCCCTCACGAACCTGATCAAACTGACGATGACCGCCGGCACCGCCGAGGACTCGGCCGTCATCGCGAACAAGGTCGCACAGACCTACCTGCAGGATCTGCAGAAGCGCAGCCGCTCCAACACCTCCGAGCGGCGCGACGCGCTGGGCAAACGGCTCGCGCAGATCGACGCGCAGCTCAACGCCGCCCGCGAGTCCGTCAAGCGCATCGTCGACGAGAACGGCATCGGCACCTTCGACCAGGCCCTCTCGCAGGAAGACATGCAGATGCGCCTGCTCAACGAGAGCCTCGTCGAGATCACCAAGAGCACCAGCGCGCTCAAGTCGCTCCTCGAGAAGGGACAGGCCGAGCTCGCCAAGGCCGGCGCCGTCGTCTTCCCCCCCGACATCGAGCAGGAAGTCGACCGCCACCCGATCGTCGTCGACATGAACGGCCAGCTCTCCAACCTCCGCGTCGACCTCCGCACGCTCCGCGAGCGCGGCTTCGGCGAGGACCACTTCTCCGTCCAGCAGATCAAGGACCGCATCCGCTCGATGGAGATCGAGATCGAGAAGAAACGCCAGGAACTCCTCCGCTCCTTCTTCACCGCCCAGCTCGACAGCTACCGCACGAACATCAAGGCCAACGAGGACCAGGAGAAGGACCTCCGCACCCAGCTCGAGGGCGTCAACACCCGGCGCGAGGACCTGCTCCGCCTCAAACTCCAGAAAGAGAAACTCGACACCGACATCGAGCGCCTCACCATCGAGCAGACCGAGACCCGCAAGGCCGTGCAGGACCTCGACACCGTCTCGAGCGAGGCCGCGTTCGACCGCGTGAAGATCGCCGGCGTCGCCCAGACCCCCAACAAGCGATCATTCCCCAAGCTCCCCATCATGCTCTTCGTCGGCGTGCTCCTCTGCTCCGGCTCCGTCACCGGCCTGATCGTCCTCCGCGAAGCGCTCGACCAGCGCGTCCGCGGCCCGGGCGACCTCGCCCTCATCCCGCGCCTGAGCGTCCTGGGCATGATCCCCGACGCCAGCGAAGACCCCGCCCGACCCAAGGCGGTCGAGGTCGCCTTCAAGGACCACTCCAGCAGCGTCGTCGCCGAGAGTTTCCGCCAGATCCGCTCGATCCTGCTCAAGCGCATGAACCAGGCCGGCGCCCGCTCGCTCGTCGTCATCGGCGGCATGCCCGGCAGCGGCGCCACGACCGTCGTCTCGAACATCGGCATGGCCCTCGCCGGCGCCGACGAACGCGTCCTGCTCATCGACGCCAACCTCCGCCGCCCGGCCCTTCACAAGGTCTTCAAACTGCAGGACGGCCCCGGCCTCGGCGACGTCCTCACCGGCCAGGCCACCTTCGATTCGAGCGTCCAGGACTCGGGCGTCCCCAACCTCTCGATCCTGACCGCCGGCACCGCCGCCAACCGCGCCGTGCCCGAGCGCCTCGGCAGCGAGGTCATGTCGCGCCTCATCGCCGACGCCGCTTCCAGGTATGACCGCATCATCATCGACTCCGCCCCGGCGATCGTCTCCGGCGACGGCCTCTCGCTCGCCAGCAAGTGCGACGCCTCGGTGCTCGTCGTCCGCGCCCTCAACGAGAAGCGCGGCATGGTCAACCGCCTGCGCTCCACCCTCGCCGAACTGCGTGCCGAGTTCATGGGCGTCGTCGTCAACGGCGTCCGCTCCAGCGCCGGCGGCTACTTCCGCAAGAACATCGAGACCGCCCACAAGTACCATTCCGTCCAGGACTGACCGCACCGCCGGCAAACACCCCGGCGAGAACCGCCGCAGGCCGTGCCGGGGCTCAGGGAGAGACCGACTCGCGCGGGGCGCCCCCCCCCCCGCTCCGAATCCACCTACCGCGCCATGCCCGCCGGCCCTTCCATCCCGTCCGCTTCTTCCGGCGGCCACGCGCCGAGGCGTTCGCTGGTCACCGGCGGCGCCGGGTTCATCGGCAGCCACCTCGTCGAGGTCCTCCTGGCCCGGGGCGACGAAGTCACCGTCATCGACGACCTCTCCACCGGCCGGCGCTCGAACCTGCCCGGCATGGGGCACGGCGTGGACGGCCTGCGCTTCATCGAGGCCGATCTGCGCCAGGCCCTGAGCGCCCTGGGCCCCGGCGAGCGTTTCGACGAGGTCTACCACCTCGCCGCCGCCGTCGGCGTGCGCCTGGTCGTCGACGAGCCCATCCGCTGCATCGAGACCAACGTCGAAGGCACCGCCGCGCTCCTGCGTTTCGCGCTCGACCACGGGCCGCGCGCGGGCGCCGGCGCCGCCACGCTCATCGCCTCCTCCAGCGAGGTCTACGGAAAGTCGGAGAAGTCGCCGTTCGCTGAAGAGGACGACGTCGTCTACGGCCCGACCACCCGCAGCCGCTGGTCCTACGCCGCCAGCAAGGCCATCGACGAGTACCTCGCGCTCGCGTACCACGCCAAGCACGCACTCCCCGCCGTGGTCGTGCGGTTCTTCAACACCGTCGGTCCGCGCCAGGTCGGCTCCTACGGCATGGTCCTCCCGAACTTCGTCGCCAGCGCCATCGAGGGCAAGCCGCTGAAGGTCTACGGCGACGGGCGTCAGACCCGCTGCTTCTGCGACGTCCGCGACGTCGCCGAAGCGCTCCCGCGCCTCCTCGCCGAGCCGCGCTGTCGAGGGCGCGTCTTCAACCTCGGCTCCGACCGCTCCATCTCCATCCGTGCGCTGGCGGAACTCGTGCTCGAAGTGCTGGGCAAGGACGCCGCCATCGAGCACCTCGCCTACGAGCAGGCGTATTCCTCCGGCTTCGAAGACCTCCGCAAGCGCGAGCCCGACCTGCGACGCATCCGCGACGCCATCGGCTTCGCGCCCCGGCGAAACCTCGAACAGACCATCCGCGACCTCGCGGCCCAGATGGCCGGCGAGCGCGCCGCAAGCCCCGGGGCGCCGGGCGGGGGCGTCAAGAGGGGGACGCACCCGTGAATCCCACCTCGACCCTCGCCGATCCCACCCTTGTGCCCCTCGGGCCGCACTCAGGACCTGCGCCCGCCGTCTCCGACGCCGTGCGCGACCAGATCTCCGACCTCTCCCAGTCGATCGACGCCATCCGCGAGCGGCTGACCGAGTTGGCCGCCGCCGCCGGAGACGGCAAGCACGTACTCACCCGGCTCGACGTCTTCCACGGCTACATGTGGATCTTCGTCGTCGCTTTCATCACGTCCCTCTTCGCGACGCCGATCATGCGCCGCGTCGCCATCCACTTCGGAGTCGTCGACCGCCCGAGCGAGGCCCGCAAGATCCACCGCACCCCGACGGCCTATCTCGGCGGCGTCGCCGTCTACCTCGGCGTCTTCGCCGCCATCACCTTCACCTACGCCGCCCCCTTCCACGGGCTCATCGAGTTCCACCCCTCCGCCAACCCGGCCCGCGGCCTGCCCGGCGGCGTCCCTGTCAGCATCCTCCTGGGCATGACGGTCATCATGCTCTGCGGGCTCATCGACGACGTCATGGGCATCGACCCGCGCGCCAAGATCGCCGGCCAGCTCTTCGCCGCCGCCGCCCTCGCCCTCGAAGACGTCGGCGTCCGCGTCGCCGCGGGGCTCCTCGTGCCGCTGGCCAAGGGCGTCGGCATCGCGACGGTCAACATCAAGGGCTTCGAGACGATCGCCTTCAACATCCCGCTCTCGTGGGCCGGCCTGCCCGACGTTCCCATCGACGTCGTCTACTGGGTCGGCACCGCCGTGATCGCCGTCTTCGTCATCGGCGCCTGCAACGCCAGCAACCTCATCGACGGGCTCGACGGCCTGCTCTCGGGCGTCACCTCCATCGCCGCCGGAGGCCTGCTCCTCATCGCCCTGGCCCTCGCCGTGGTCGACGACGGCGGGCGCGGCATCGGACCCAACCTCGACGCCCCGCGCATCATCCTCTGCATGGGGCTGCTCGGCGCGTGCCTGGGATTCCTGCCCCACAACTTCAACCCCGCGACCATCTTCCTGGGCGACGCCGGCAGCCTGCTGCTCGGCTACCTGACCATCACCATCGTCCTCACCCTCGGCTCCACAGGCCAGACGCAGCTCGTCGTCGCCGGCCTGATCATCTACGCCATCCCCATCATCGACACCACCCTCGCCATCGCGCGGCGCAAGATCGCCGGAAGGAAGATCTCCGACGCCGACGACCAGCACCTGCACCACATGCTCAAGCGCGCCCTGGGCGTCAAGGGCGCCGTCTTCGCGCTCTACGGCATCGGCGTCGCATTCGCCATCATGGGCGTCCTCCTGAGCGAAGAGCGCGGACGCGTCATCTACTCGCTCATCCTCGTCTTCGCCGCCTTTGTCGGCGTGACCAGTTTCAAGATCGCCCGCCGCGGCGAGATCGAACGCCAGATGCGCGACGCCGAGGAACGCCGCAAGCAGGCCGCCCCGCCCGCCCCGGTCTCGGCCCCCCTCCCCCCCCCCGGCCCCGGCCACGGCCCCTCCCCCCCCCTCCCCCCCCCCACCCCCCCCCCCCCCCCCCCCC
>CALMQD010000550.1 GCA_937871415.1 uncultured Phycisphaerales bacterium
CTTGATCCCGACGCCCACCGCCGCTCCACTGCCTTTGTCGAAGGGACGCAGGTCGATGATGAACTCGTGGGCGCAGCGCCCGTTCTTGCCGGCAAAAAGGATCTTGTAGTGTTTCTCGAGGCGTTTGGCCATGTAGTTGGCGCTGAGGATCGCCGTCTGCGTCGCCTTGGTCAGCCCGTCGCCGCCCATGAGCGCGATGTACACGTACGAGATCAGCAGGATGCTCGCCGAGCCGTATGGCGCGGCCGAGACCGCGCCGATCGCGTGCTCGCCCGCGTTCGCGGGCTTGCTGACGCAGTGCCCGGGCAGGAACGGCCTGAGTTTCTCGTTGACGCAGATGGGCCCGACGCCTGGGCCGCCGCCGCCGTGCGGGATGCAGAACGTCTTGTGCAGGTTCAGGTGGCAGACATCGGCGCCGATCTCGCCTGGGCTGGTGAGACCGACCTGCGCGTTCATGTTCGCGCCGTCCATGTACACCATGCCGCCGCGGTCGTGGACGATCTGGATCGCCTCGCGGATTCCCTCCTCGAAGACGCCGTAGGTGCTCGGGTACGTCACCATCAGGGCGGCGAGGGTGTCCTTGTACTCCTCGGCCTTGGCCCGCAGGTCGTCGAGCACGATGTTGCCGCGCTCGTCGTTGGCGACGGCGACGACGTGGAAACCCGCGCAGACGGCCGACGCGGGATTGGTGCCGTGGGCCGATTCGGGGATGAGGCAGACGTTGCGCTGGCCCTGGCCGCGTGAGCGGTGGTAGGCCCGGATGACCGAGAGGCCCGCGTACTCACCGGCCGCGCCGCTGTTGGGCTGCAGGCTGGTCGCGGCGAACCCGGTGATCTGCGCGAGCCACGCCTCCAGGTCCTTGAAGATCCGCTGATAACCCCGGGTCTGGTCGGCGGGCGCGAACGGATGGATGCGACCGAACTCGGGCCACGTCACGGGGATCATCTCGCTCGTGGCGTTGAGTTTCATGGTGCACGACCCGAGGGGGATCATGCTGTGGGCCAGAGACAGGTCACGCCCCATGAGTTTGAAGATGTACCGCAGCATCTCCGTCTCGGAGTGGTGCGTGTTGAAGACCGGGTGTGTCAGGAACCCGCTGCGGCGTTCGAACGCGGGCGCCAGGTCGTGTCGCGCCGACTTGGCGAGGGCATCGATGTCTTCCTGACCCGTGCCGCCGAACGAAGCGAGCAGGCCCTGGACAACGGCGCGATCGGTCGTCTCGTCGAGGCTCACGCCCACCGAGCCGTCCTTGAAGTCGCGGATGTTGATGCCGCGTTTCACCGCCTCGGCGACGACCTGCTGGGCGGTGCGACCGACGGGGCGCACGCGGAGGGTGTCGAACACGAGGTCCTCGCCGATCGTGTGCCCCAGCTTGAGCAGCCCCGCGCGGAGGGTCTGCGTGTACGACCTCACACGCAGCGCGATCTGGCGGAGCCCGTCGGGCCCGTGATAGACCGCGTACATGCCGGCGATGATCGCCAAGAGCGCCTGGGCCGTGCAGATGTTGCTGGTGGCCTTCTCGCGTTTGATGTGCTGCTCGCGCGTCTGGATCGCCATGCGCAGCGCGGTATGGCCCTGCGAGTCGCGCGAGACGCCGATGATGCGCCCGGGCATCTTGCGGACGTGTTCCTCACGCGTCGCGATGAACGCGGCGTGCGGTCCGCCGAATCCCATCGGCACGCCGAACCGCTGCGAACTGCCCACCGCGATGTCGGCCCCGCCGTGCGCCCACTCCCCCGGCGGCTTGAGGAGCGTGAGCGCGAGCAGGTCGGTCGCTGCGACCACCGCGGCGCCCGCGCCGTGCGCATGCTTGCACACGTCGTCGTAGCACTCCACGCGCCCGTCGGTCGCGGGGTACTGCACGAGGATCCCGAACACTTCGGAGGTGAACCGGGCGTGCGCCGGATCGACCAGTTGAACCTGGATCCCCAGCGCCTCGGCGCGAGTCTGCACGACCTCGATCGTCTGCGGGTGGCAGTCCTTCGCAACCAGGAACGTGTTCTTCGATTCGTGATCGCCGCTGATCCCCCGCGCCATCACCATCGCTTCACCCGCGGCGGTGGCCTCGTCGAGCAGGCTCGCCCCGGCGAGCGGCAGACCGGTCAGGTCGCTGACCATCGTCTGGAAGTTCAGGAGCGCTTCGAGACGGCCCTGCGCGATCTCCGCCTGGTACGGCGTGTACTGCGTGTACCACCCCGGGTTCTCGAAGATGTTCCGCAGGATCACCGGGGGCGTGATCGTGTCGTAGTACCCCATCCCGATGTACGACTTCATCACGCGGTTCTGCTGCGCCATCGCGTGCAGCCGTGC
>CALMQD010000551.1 GCA_937871415.1 uncultured Phycisphaerales bacterium
CTTCTTCCGGGCGCCCGACTTGGCGGGCGATTTCTTCACGCTCTTCTTGCTGCGCTTGGCCATGCCGAGAGCGTACCGGCAATTCGACCGGAGGAAAGGGGGTGTTCTCACCCGCTGATCCCGGGTGTCCGCCGCAAGCGCCGGGAGTCGCGGGGGCGGCGGACCGCCCGCCCCGCCCACTACCATCGCCCATGAGCCTCAACGACGCGGTCGCCCAGCGGTTGGCCATGATCGCCAAACTGCAGGATCTTCTCGGGTTCGATCGTTTCCGGGCGATCTCGAACGAGCGCGCCTCGCGCGCCGTCGAGGGCCTCTCGGTCGACGTCGCCGAACTCGCCAAGGACAAGAAGCGCCTCCTCGACATCGACGGCATCGGTCCGAAGATCGCCGACAAGATCATCGAGTTCGTCGAGACCGGACGCATGAGCGAACTCGACGAACTCTCGCAGCAGGTGCCCGCGGGGGTGTTGAAGATGATGGAGATCCCGGGGCTGGGCCCCAAGACCGCTTCGCTGCTGTGGAAGACCAAGGGCATCGACAGCGTCCCCCGCCTCAAGCAGGCGATCGAACAGGGCGAACTCCTCGACGTGCCGCGACTGGGTGAAAAGAGCATCGCCAGGCTCAAGGAGTCGATCGAACTCGTCGAGCAGGGGCAGAAGCGCGTGCCGCTGGGGATCGCGCTCCCCATCGCCGAAGAGTTCGTGCGGGCGATGGAAAGAGTGCCGCACGTCTAGCGTGCGGCGTACGCGGGTTCTCTGCGCCGCGGCAAGGACACCATCGGCGACATCGACATCCTCGTCTGCGTCGACGACCTCGCCCACGCGGGGCCGGTCGCCGAGGCGTTCCGCGCGCAGCCGCGCGTGAACCACGTGCTCGTCGCCGGTGACACGCGCTCGAGCGTGCGCGCCGCGATCCGCAACCCGCACGGCGCGGTCTCGGCCGACGCCGACATCCGCACCAAGGGCGGCGAGGTCGAGGATGTCGCCGGGCACAGCATCCAGGTCGACCTGCGCCTACTCCCGATCGAGTCCTGGGGCGCCGCCCTCATGTACTTCACCGGCTCCAAGGAGCACAACATCCGGCTGCGCGAGCGGGCGCTCAAGCGCGGCTGCACGCTCACGGATTACGGACTCTTCCCCGAGGGTGAGGCGCCCGCGAAGGACACCGCCGCCGAGCCCAAGAGTTCAAAGGGCAAGGGATCAGCCAAGGCGAACCCGAAGGCGGCCACCAAGGCCGCGCCCGCCAAGAAGGCCGACGACCGCCCGCCGCATGAGCGCGGCGTCAAGCCCATCGCGGGCAAGACCGAAGAAGAGGTCTACCACGCGCTGGGCCTGCCCTACATCCCCCCCGAGATCCGCGAGGACCGATCGGAACTGGACCTCACGGAATCGCCGCGGCTGATCGAACTCGGGGACATCCAGGCCGAACTGCACGCCCACACGACCGCGAGCGACGGCGAGTTGAGCATCGAGGAACTGGCGCGCGAGGCCCATCGACGCGGCTTCCACACCATCGCCGTAACCGACCACAGCAAGAGCTCGGCGATCGCCGGGGGGCTCACGGTCGATCGACTGCTGGAGCACATCGAGGCGGTGCACGCCGCCCGGGCCAAGGTCAAGGGCATCCACATCCTCGCTGGCAGCGAGGTGGACATCCTCGCCGACGGCACGCTGGACTACGACGGCAAGACGCTCGCGAAACTCGATATCGTCGTGGCCTCGCCCCACACGGCGCTCAAGCAGGACCCCGAGGCCGCGACCAAGCGCCTGCTCAAGGCCATCAGCAACCCGCACGTCCACATCCTGGGACACCCGACAGGGCGCCTGGTGAACCGGCGGGCCGGCCTCTCGCCCGACATGGGGCAGATCGTGCGTGCGGCGGCGGAGCACCGCGTCGCGCTCGAGATCAACGCCCACTGGATGCGTCTGGATTTGCGTGACACACACACCAAGGCCGCGATCGACGCCGGTTGCCTGATCGCCATCGACTGCGACGTGCACGCGCGGGAGGACTTTGACAACCTGCGGTACGGGGTGCTGACCGCGCGGCGCGGCTGGGTGACCCCGGAGCGGTGCGTCAACGCGTGGGACCAGGCGAAACTGCTCGCGTTCCTGAAGAGCAAGCGGTAAGGCCGGAGCGGTGAATAGTGAAAAGTGAACGGTGAGTGGCGCACGAACGATGAAAAAAGCCCCAAGCGG
>CALMQD010000552.1 GCA_937871415.1 uncultured Phycisphaerales bacterium
CGGCGCGTTGCTCACCACGTCCATGAAGTTCGGCACGCCCAGGAGCGCACGCCGGTCCGCGAAGTCGTGGAACGACGCCGGCTGCGCCAGCCGCGGCATCAGCGCCATCGCCAGGGCGCCCAGCGCCACCAGCCCCACGATCCACCCCGCCCGCGCATCCCACCTCGGGAAGGCTCGGGCAAAGGCCGAAGTCCGTTGAACGCTCGTTGTGCTCATGTTAGCACATACTAACACATCGACCCCGCCCTGTCCACTCGCCCCCGCGCCGTCGCTGGCCCTGTGCGGGTTGTGGAAGGGGCCCGGGCGAAGCGCCGCCCGGGCATACACTGGCGACTCTCGCCGCGGGCACGGCGCGCGGCCTTCACAGTTCGTTCATCTGTCCAGGACACGTCATGCGCATCGACGTCATCGGCAAGCACCTCGACATCACCGACGCCATCCGCGACTACGCCCACCAGAAGGCCGAGCGGCTGACCAAGATCTTCGACGGCACCCAGCAGATCCGCTTCTACCTCGAGCAGACCAAGGACCGCGCCGGCGATTTCAAGGTCGAGGTCGCCGTCGACGTCGTCAAGCACCAGGACTTCATCGCGACCAGCCTGCACAAGGACATCTACGCGGCGATGGACGACGCCGTGGACAAGGCCCAGCGCCAACTCCGCGATTACAAGGAAAAACTCCGCCTGCGTTGATCGGCCCCCATCCGGGTGCCGGATCCGGGGGGCGGACGTGACCGACCGCCAGCGACGCGACGAGCAACTCCGTCGGAGCCTGACCGTGATGAAACTCAGCAAACTCGTGCCGCCCGGGGCCATTGTCTCGCGACTGACCGGCACCGACCGCGATTCCGTCGTCCGCGAACTGGTCGACGCGCTCATCCGCTCGGGCGCGGCCGACGCTTCGCTGCGCGACGAACTCATCAACCGCGTCCTCGAACGCGAACGCCGCGGGTCCACCGGCTTCGGCAAGGGCATCGCCGTCCCCCACGTCAAGCACAAGTCGGTCAAGGGGCTCGCCGCCGCCGTCGGTCTCTCCGCCACCGGCATCGACTTCTCCTCGCTCGACAAGCAGCCGGTCTTCTCCGTCTTCCTCCTGCTCTCGCCCGAAGACCGGCCCGAGGAGCACCTGCAGGCGATGGAGCTCATCTTCAAGAACCTGTCCAAGGAGACGTTCCGTCGGTTCCTGCGCCAGGCGGTCTCGCCCGAAGAGGTGCGGAACCTGCTCGAAGAGGCGGACGGTCAGCACGCGGCGGGCTAAGCGGGGGTGCAAGGGCGACGTGTCGAAGCGAGTCGTGGTCCACGCCGAGATCCGCAACAAGCTCGGGCTGCACGCCCGGCCCGCGATGTCGTTCGTCGACACCGCCAGCCAGTTCCAGTGCGCCGTCACCGTGATCCGGTGCGCCGCAGGGGGCAGCGCCGGTGAAGCCGGCGCCGGCGCGGCCGAGGCGGGCGGCGGCGTCGACGGCAAGTCGATCATGCAGATGATGATGCTCGCCGCCACCAAGGGAACGGTCCTCGAGATCCGCGCCGAGGGCGACGACGCCGAGAAAGCCGCCGAGTCCCTGAAAAACCTCATCGACTCCGGATTCGACGAGGACTGAACCGGTATCAGAGCATGCCCGACAGCCGTCGGCCGGGCCGTTCACGAAGATCCGCGCAACCCCGCGCGACAGGAGCATCGAAACATGAAGTGGTCGCGAGCGATCCCGCCGACAGCGCTGGCGATGGTGACGGCGTGGGTGATGAGCGCGGACGCGTCACACGCCCAGAACCCGCTGGGCCCGCCGACGCACACACCCCCTCCCCCCGCCCCGAAGCAGCCGCTGATTCCTTCGCCCGTCCCCGCGCCCGAAGACCCGCTCCGAAAACCGGCGAAGGCGCCCGCGTCCGGCGAGGAGTCCTTCGACTCGATCGTCGATCCGGCGCTCTCCGCGAAGGTGATCGCGGAGGGCCTCGAGTTCACCGAGGGCCCCGTGTGGATCCCAGGGCATGACAACCTGCCCGGATTCCTCCTCTTCTCCGACATCCCCGCCGACACGATCTACAAACTCGACGTGAGCAAGATCACCGCGCAGCCGGACGACACGCGCCGGAGCGAGAGCGAGAAGGCCAAGCCCGAGGTCTTCCTGAAGCCCTCGGGATTCTCGAACGGCCTGACGCTCGACCAG
>CALMQD010000553.1 GCA_937871415.1 uncultured Phycisphaerales bacterium
CCCCGCACTCCGGGCACGCCGCGCCCGCCGCCAGCCCGCGCCGGTCATAGCCGCACTTCACGCACTGGCCGCGCCGCTTGCGGCGAGATCGCTTCCACCCCGGCATCGCCGCCGCGCCGACGATCGCCGCCAGCAACCCCGGGTACATCGGCGCCACGGCGATGCTAAGCCCCCGGATCGATTTCACGTTCACGCCTCCCGGACCGGGCGGCGTGCCCGCCGGGCCCAGCGGCACCCAGACGTCCTGCCGGGTGTTCCACTCGGGCTTCCAGAGGATCGCGTCGAACGACCAGAACGCTCCGCCGCCGGTCGAGAATCCGGCGGGCATGTAGTTCAGGTCGCCCGGGTTCGACCACCACAGGCGCAACTGTCCCTGCCCGAGCGAGATGCGCCACGACCGGCCGGGATGGACGTAGTGCAGCGACGAGTAACTGAGCACCTGCAGCACGAGCAGGAGGCCGGCGACCACCAGGCAGATCGGCGCCGGGCGCAGGAAAGTCATGGCGTTGCTTCCACTCCGTTGCATTCCGAGTTGCGGTCCGCGCGATCCCGAGCCTCCGCTCCAGACACGCCGCCTCACCGCCGCGCGATGCGCGCGACCACCTCGCCCAGCGGCACCTGGCTCTGCGCGCCGGTCGCCATGTCCTTGAGTGTCGCCAACGACCCCGACTCAAGGATCACGCAATACCGCGCGTTCATCCGCGCCGCGTCCTGCAGCAGTTTCCCGATGTTCTTGGTCGCCTTCCCGCTCCGGCGCGCGTGCAGGTTGCCGCGACGCAGCGCCGAGAGGACCCGGGGCAGCGCGGCGTCAGCCTCCGGCGTGCCGTTGCTGATCACCACCGCGTCCGGGCGCAGCCCCAGCCGCTCGGCGATCACCGCGTCCGTGGGCATCACGCCCTTATCTTCCATCACCAGCGACAGCACCACGTCGCCCATGCCGAAGCCCACCGCGGGCGTCGGCGGCCCGCCGAAGAGTTCGATGAGCTTGTCGTACCGCCCGCCGCCGGCGATCGCGCGCAGCGCGCCCTGCGCCTCGTGGATCTCGAACACCATGCCCGTGTAGTACGCCAGCCCGCGCACGATGCCCAGGTTCAGGAGGCACCAGTCGGCCACCCCCTGCTCCTCCAGCGCCGCGAAGAGCGCCTTGAAGTACGCCGGGCCCGTGCCCGTGGTCTCCTCCCCGAGCATCACCTGCGTCGTCGGCTCCTCGAACGTCGTCGCCTGCGTCATCATCGAGATGAGTTGCAGCGACATCGCGCTCGACATGCCGAGTTTCATCGCCTCGTCGATGAACGCGTCGTTGCTGATCTTTCCCACGCGGTCGAGCAGCGTGAACCAGCGCGGCAACTGCGCGGGCTCCACGCCGCGCTTCACCAGCGCCTGCTCCACCGCCGCGCGGTGGCTGATCCGCACCTTCACGTGCTCGCTCGTCAGCCCCAGCGCCCGCAGCGCCTCCACCGCGCACGCGATGATCTCCGCGTCGGCCTGCGGCGAGTCGTCGCCCAGGATGTCGCAGTTCCACTGCGAGAACTCGCGCAGCCGCCCGCGCTGCGGCCGCTCGGCACGGAAGAACGTCGGCGTGCAGAACCAGCGCGTCGGTTTCGGCAGAGCGCCCGCCCGCGCGGCGTACATCCGCGCCAGGGTCGGCGTGAACTCCGGACGCAGCGCGTACGTCTTCTCGCCCCCGAACCGCTCGAAAGAGAACAGCTCCGACACGATCCCGTCGCCGCTCTTGATCTTGTACAGGTCCAGGTGCTCGAACGTCGGGCCGTCGATCTGCTCGAACCCGTGACGCACGCTCACCGCGCGCCACGTCTCCGTGACATAGCGCAGCCGGTTGTACTCCGCCGGGTAAAAGTCCCGCGTCCCGGTCGGGGGTTGCAGCACGCCCGAACGCGGCCCGCTCGCCCCGGACGGGTGCGGAGACGGCGGCGGAGGCGTCGGGGGGGAAGGTGGATTCGGAGGCACAGAAGCCATGAGGCCCGAAGGGTACGCGCCGCGCCTCGGCGACAGCACTCTTGGACCGCGCAGCCCGAGGCGGCCCTCGGCCTTTGGTGGCACCGGGCTCCAGGCCGGTGCATGCGCCGACGCTCGCCTCTTCCCTCTCCTCTCACACCGCCCGCATCAGTTCACCCGCGATCGCATCGCCCAGCATCATCCCCGCATCGGTCAGCCGCCACCGGCCGGTCGCGGCCTCGCAAACCAACTGCCCCCGATCCTCCACGCGCCGGGCCGCGCGCAGAAGCGACTCGGCCCGCGCCTCTCCCCCTTCCCCCACGGAGCGCAGGTCCGCGAGCAACCCCGCGGCGTCGATCCCCTCCTCCAGCCGCAGCCCCATCATCAGCCGCTCACGCACCAGGCGCACCGGGTCCGGGGGTTCGACATCGACCACCGGCGCAAGCCCGCCCCGCGCCCCGCCGCTCGCTAGGTAGTCCCCCAGCCGCGCCACGTTCTTCCAGCGCCAACTCCCCGCGCGCATCGTCGGCCCGGCCCACACGTGCGCGCTCGCGCTCGGTCCCGCCGCCAGCCACTGCTCCTGCCGCCAGTACGCCAGGTTGTGCCGGCTCTCGTGCCCGATCGCCGCGAAGTTGCTCACCTCGTACCGCGCCAGCCCCGCGCCCCGCATCGTCGCGAGCGTGAGATCGAACATCTCCGCCTCGAGGTCCTCGTCCACCGGCGCAAACTCCCCCGCCCGCAGACGCGCCGTCATCGCCGTGTTCGGCTCGTACGTCAGGTTGTAGCACGAAACGTGCGTCGTCTGGAGCGCCAGCGCCCGGCGCAGGTCACTCCCCCACTCCTCCAGCGTTTGCCCGGGGATCGCGAAGATCAGGTCCACGCTCTGGCGCGGAATGCCCGCCCGCCGCGCCGCTTCGATCGCGCGCTGCACGTTCTCCGGGTCGTGCCACCGCTCAAGCGTCTTGAGGTGCCTCGCCTCGAACGACTGCGCCCCCACGCTCACCCGGTTTACGCCCCGCGACGCGAGCAACCCCAGGAGTTCATCCGTCGTCGACTCGGGATTGCACTCGACCGTGAACTCCCCCGGCGCCACGCCCCCGTCCGCGGCCCCATCACGCCCCGGTTGCATCAGCGACAGATCGAACCGCTCGTGCAGCGCCCCGAGCAGCCGCTCCCACAGGTCCACTCTCAGGAGACTCGGCGTGCCGCCGCCGACGAACACACTCCTCAGCGCCGCGCGCTCCCCCGACGGTTCGCGCGCGTGCGCCGAGAGTGCCGCGAGCTCTCCGATCAGGCGTTCGACAAACGCGCCCTGCTGATCGCGCGTGTCCACGAACGAGTAGAAATCGCAGTAGTGGCACTTGTGCCCGCAGAACGGCACGTGGATGTATAGCGCCCGCGCGCCGGGCCGCCCCGCCGCGGCGCTGGTCGTGAGCGCGCGACCCGGCTCCGTCTCGCCCTCACCCTCGCGCTGCCCGCCGCCGACCCGGGAACCGCCCGACACCGGCAGCGGATGGTTCAGCGGCGGGCGTTCGCTCGCCTGGATCGGAATCCCCGTCGGGGTCTTCTCCCCCACGTTCAGATTCGCGGGAATGTCTGCTGCTGGGCGATTCAAGGGGCGCTACGGTTTGGAGTGAGAGGCCGCCGCGGGTAGTCTCTTGCGCTCCGCGACCGCGCGGCACGCCCCGGAGACCGAAATCCGCGGCGGGCGACACGGGAGCGGGGCGAAAACGGCGGCAGCCCGCACGGCCGGCTCGGGAAAGGGAACCGTCCATAGTTGGCTCAGCGCAGCGCGGGGGAGCGGGCGGGCGAGAGAGGCCCACGGGAAGGAAGAAGCACTTTGAAACTCTCTCTAGTCATGGTGACCGCCGAGGGAACCGCGAAGGAGTTCGCGGTGCCGAGTCTCCCCGCCGTCCTGGGCCGCGCCGAGGACGTCAAGATCCGCATCCCCCTCGCCAGCGTGTCACGCCGACACTGCGAACTGCTCGAGGACGATGACGACGAACTCGTCGTCCGCGATCTGAACTCCTCCAACGGCATCTACGTGAACGGCGAGCGCGTCAAGAAGCGCGAACTCGTCCCCGGCGACCTCCTGGCGATCGGCCCCGTCGTCTTCGTCATCCGCATCGACGGCCATCCCAAGGACATCGACGCCACGATGAGCTACAACAGCGGCATCGCCGGCTCCGGCGGGGCCGGCGGCTCGGGCGCCCGCTCGGCTATCTCCGGCGTCCCGACGTGGTCGGGCATGGGCAACCCCGCCGCCAACGAGGGCTCCAAGGGCGGCTCGGGCGCAGCGCCCGCCGCGGCCCCCGC
>CALMQD010000554.1 GCA_937871415.1 uncultured Phycisphaerales bacterium
CAACCTCCTTGGCCTTGGTCGCGGCCAGGGCCACGATGCTCTCGGCCTTGTCCTGCGGAATCTCCAGCTCGTTCACCAGCACCTCGGCGCCGACCTCCTCGATGTCGAAGACGCTGATCATGCCCAGCGCCGCCAGGCGATCGACCATCTCGTCGGTGATGCCCTCGACGCTCGTGAGCGTCTGGCTGAGGATCTCCAGGCCCTTGTTGAACTCGTCCGGCGTGAGGATGTCGATGTCCCAGCCCGTGAGACGCGCCGCCAGACGCACGTTCTGCCCGCGCTTGCCGATCGCCAGAGACAACTGGTCGTCGTTCACCACCACCGTCGCGCGCCCGAGCTCGAAGCACAGCGAGATCTCCGCCGTCTCGGCCGGCTTGAGCGCGTTGGCGATGAGGATCTGGCTCGACTCGTTCCAGCGGACGATGTCGATCTTCTCGCCGTTGAGTTCGTCGACGATGTTCTTGATGCGGCTGCCGCGCACGCCGACGCACGCGCCGACGGCGTCGACCTTCGAGTCGAGGCTGGCGACGGCGATCTTCGTGCGGTACCCCGCCTCGCGGGCCATCGCCTTGATCTCGATGATCTTCTCGGTGACCTCGGGGACCTCGACCTCGAACAGGCGCTTGATGAAGTCCGGGTGCGAGCGGGAGAGCACGATCTTGACCTGGTTGCCCACGTCGCGCACGTCCAGCAGCAGGCAGCGCACGCGGTCGCCCGCCTGGAACTGCTCACCGGGGATCTGCTCCGACCGGGGCATGAACGCCTCGGCCCGGTCGATCGTGACGATCAGCGCCCCGCCCTCGTAACGCTGCACCGTGCCGGTCGCGATCTCGCCGACGCGCTTGCTGAACTCGTCGAGCACGCTCTGGCGCTCGTCGTCGCGGAAACGCTGGATCATCACCTGCTTGAACGTCTGGGCCGCGATGCGCCCCAGGTCCTGCGGCGTGATCTCCAGGGGCTCGCCGTGCCGGCGCAGGTCGATCTTCCCGTTGACCGTGTCGAACGTGCAGCTGAACTCCTCGGCGTCGAGGGTGTTGTAGAACTTGCGCGCCGCGCTCACCATCGCCTGCTCGAGGTCCTTGATCAGCACGCTCTTCTCGATGCGCCGGTCGCGCGCGATGCTGTCGAGGATCCGCATCATTTCCTGGGTGTTCATCCGTGCACTGTCCTTTCCGTTGTTCCCGCGTTGTCGAGATGTGAGACCGAGATGTGAGACCGAGTTGTGAACCGAGATGTGAGACCCGGGCCCGGGGCCCAAAAACACCGAGGCCACGAGCCGGTCGTGCGCCGGATCGTGGCCGCTTGAAGCCGTCCGCCCCGGCGCCCTTGGGCGCGGGGGTCGACCTGCACGACGGGCGCTAACGCATCGCCACCTCCTGCCAAAGCCGAAGGCGGCGCGCACGCGCGGCGTCCCCAACCCGCGCTCCGCACGCCCCGTCCTGGGGCCGCTCGGAGCGGTTCGGGAGTGAGCCGGCATCCCGTGACGCGCTCACACACGCGCGCCGAGAGAGGATGGCCGGGATCTCACTGTGCATGGTCGTGAACCGTCTTCATGGCAACGTCCCTTGCACAACCACTCACGGTCCTGTCCCGGACACTCCGGCGCAGGACCGATCACGCACATCGTAGCGGGACGCACAGCCCCGCGACAACGCCCCTTTGGCAACTTATACGAATAATCACCAAACAAGGTTCGCCGGTCCCGCGGGCGGTCCGGCCGGCCCGATCAGACCCGGTCCGAATCGCCGAGGGCCCGCAGGACCTTCAGCGCCCGGATGCCCCGGAACTGCCCGATGTTGGCCAGGAACCGTTTCTGGTTCTCGACATAGATCGTGATCGGCTCGTGCGCGCTGCGTTCGGTGACGATCAGGTCGCCCGCCGACAAGCCCAGCAGGTCGCCGACAGTGATCGTCGTCTCCGCGAGCAGACCGGTGACCGTCACCGCCGCCCGGGAGAGCGTGCGCTCGATGTTCTGCGCCAGTTCCGGCGAGCGCACCGACTTGGCCGTGTTGAACCACGACTGCGACGCCAGGTCCTCCATGATCGGCTCGATCACGTTGTACGGGATGCACAGGTTCATCGTGCCCGCGCGGTTGCTCATCTTGAGCTCGAAGCCGATCACCACCACCACTTCGTTGGGCGGCACGATCTGCACCAGCTGCGGGTTGCTCTCGGTCGCGACGATCGAGAAGTCCAGCTGCTTGATGCCGGCCCAGGCTTCCTGAAGCGCCGTCAGCCCGCGCGTCGTCACTTTGCCGATGAGTTTCGTCTCGATGAGCGTCATCGGACGCTGCGGGATGAACAGCTCCGAGTTCGTCCCCCCCAGCAGGCGGTCGATGATCGGGTAGATGATCAGCGGCGAGATCTCGAGGCACAACTGGCCCTCGAGCGGCTTGGCCTCGATCAGGTTGAAGCTCGTCGGGTTCGGCAGGCCCGAGATGAACTCGGCGTAGGTCATCTGCTCGCAGTTGGCGACCTTTACCTCGACGATCGTGCGCAGGAATCCCGAGAGCGACGCACCGAAGTTCCGCGCGAAGCCCTCGTGCAGCGTCTGCAGCGCGCGCATCTGGTCCTTGCTCACGCGCTCGGGACGCTTGAAGTCGTACGGGCGGACCTCGACGTTCTCCAGATCCCGCCGGTGGCGGCTGAAGATTTGGAGCGTGGTCTCCTCTTCTTCGACCTTGCCCGAATCCACCGCCGCGAGCAGTGCATCAATCTCGGATTGGTCCAGAACGTCGGCCATGAGGTTGATCGTGCAAGGCGGAAGGAGCGACAGGTGGGCGTGGCAAGCCCGTGGACGCGCCGGCACCCTCCCCGACACGCTCGGCGCGCACCCGTCCGGGGGTGCTATCGGACGCCGAAGCGACCCTGCTTGAACGGGGCCGAGTTCAGGGAGGCGTGCGGGGTCGGCCGGAGCGAGCGCCCGAAACCACGACGACCGGCGGTCATATACCCTCTTGCGGTTGTGCGCCGGGCGTTCATCGCCTGGCGCGTTGAAGAAAGGCACACGATGAGTCAGAGTTGGACACCGATCGCGGGCGACCGCGCCCCGGCGCACGCCCGTGCCGCCAGGCGTCTGCTGGCAATGCTGCTTGTCCTCACGCTGTCCCTGGTCTGGTCCCGACCGGCAACGGCTCACCAGGCGCCCGGGCTGGACGAGCCGGGCGCGGCGGGGGCTGCCGCCACCGAACCGGAAGCGGTGACTCTACGCGCTACGGCACGTGACGCGGCCGTCAAGCCGGGCGATGAAGTCGTCATCGCCGTCGAACTGCGCCACGCGCCCAAGTTCCACACCTGGCCCGCCGCCGTGACCCCTCTGCCGGAGGAAGTCGCCGACTTCGCGATCCGCACCCAGATCCAACTGGTCGGCCCCGATGCGCTGGTCAAGGGCGGCGTGCGCGTGCAGTGGCCTGAACCCAAGGTCGACAAGGTGCCGAACCCCGTCGCCGACGGCACGCTCTCGGTGCCGCTCTATTCCGGCAACGCCGTGGCGTTCGTTGCGTTCACCGCGCCGGCTGATCCCGGGGCTTACGCGGCGGAACTGAAGGTCTCGTACCAGGCGTGCGACGAGTCGCAGTGCCTGATGCCCGAAGAAAAGACGCTCAAGGTAAGCGTGCGGGTTGCGCCCGATGCGCCGCAGGCCGCGGCAGGCCCGCTCTTCGCCGCGTACAAGCGCCCCAGCACGCCCGAGCCGCCGATGTGGAACACCGGCAT
>CALMQD010000555.1 GCA_937871415.1 uncultured Phycisphaerales bacterium
CGGGCTGTACGCGGCGGTGACGGCTGGGGAATGGCCCGATGCCGCGTCAGATCGCACGGGAGAGCGAACATCGCGCCCCAGTCGGTTGCACTCCAAGGCATCCGCGTGGGAGACTGTTCAATCCTCAACGCCGACGGAGTCCCAGCATGGCACGGTTTCTCGTTCGCTGCGCCGATCGCTCGACCCGCAAGGAATCACAGCAGGTGATCGAAGCGCCGGACGAAATGGGTGCAAGCGCCAAGATTGACGCCCAACGGTACACGATCCTCGAAATCGACCGCCTGCCGGACAAGGCCGAGCGGGGGGCGCTGCGCGAGCCAAGCGCCGGGAGCAAGTACAGCGTCGAAGTGATCGCGGAGAAGGGCCTGAGTTTCTTCCTCTTCGGTCAGTCGAACATCCCTGTAAACGAACTCACAGAAGTCCTCAACCGATACGCGGCGCGCGGCTGGTCGATGGACTTCATGTTCACCGAACGCCGGCGATTCCTGCTGTTTTGGGGACGCGAGGCGGTGATCGTGGTGTTCCAGCGCAATCCGTAGTGGGCGCACGCGACGCGGCGAGCCTGTCGGGTCGTTGTAAACTATCGTCAACTGTCGAATACTCGTGAGGATTCACCGACGCCCGGTCGCATCGGCGCGGGCTTGTTGCCTATCGTCGCGCGGGTAGCCGTCTGATCCACGGCGAACGGAACGGCGGCGGCGGCGGCACACACCGTCCCCGCTGCCCCGCCCTTCCGGCCCGACAAAGGACGGTGACCCATGGCAAGGAAGCCCGCGCGCGCGGAGTCCGGGAGCGAATCGAACGCACGCCCATTCGACTGGGCACGGCTGGGGAGTCAGTGCAGCAAGTTGATCCGGCAATGGCCCGAAGCGTTCATCATGGCGGGCGATTGGTACCGCGGCGTGCCCGAGCGACACGAGCAACGGCGCGAGTGGAAGGTCGCCGCGCGGGCGGCCCATCCGAATCCGTGCGTGGCTGAACAGGCGGAGACCTGCGAACCCCCGCTGCCCAAGCCGGGTGAGCGCTTCCACGTTGTGGCTTGCCT
>CALMQD010000556.1 GCA_937871415.1 uncultured Phycisphaerales bacterium
ACCGGAAGAACGGCAAGGGGGGGGCGAAGGGCGCGCCGACTTCATCCCCGGCGGCGGGGTCGCGGGGCGCGGTTTCCGGGGCGGCGTGGCCGGCCGGAAGGCCGAGCGGGGCGGGGGCGGGGTCCATACCGGGGGCGGCGCCGAAGAAGGGCCCCAAGCCGCCGGCCCCGAAGACCGGGCTGGGGTGGATGCCGATCGAGCGGCTGGAGGCCGACATGGCGAAACTCCAGGCGCAGGTGAAAGCGGCGGACGAGGCGCTCGCCGATCCGGGGGTGTACCTGGATGCGGGTAAGTGCCGCGACGCCCTGTCCAAACGGGACCAGCTGGCGTCGGAACTGGAGCGCCACGAGACGGAATGGCTGTACCGGATGGAGGGGTGAGCGCTGGTCCGAAATGTGGGTCGGGCCCGCCGGATATGCCGATCTTGACACCGAAATCGGCGGAGTCGATGGGCTGCCGGGGTACACTGACTTGTCTGGGGTCGGCGCGGTGTGCGGCGTGTGGAACACTCCGTGCGGCGGGCCGATGTACAGACTCGGATGGAACGCTTCATGTGCATGGATGACAGCGACGGGCGGGCGCACGAGACGGCTTCGGATGCGCTCCTGGCGCGCCGCTCGATCGTGACGGCGGGTGGGCTGCTGCTCGGCGGGCTGGTGGTGAGCGCGCTGACGGGGTGCAACAACAACAGCGCGCGCTCGGGCTGGAAGCCCAGCAGCGCCGTCGGCGTCACGCGTCTTCCGGGGAACTACACCGTCCCGTCAAACGAGCCGGCGTACACCCCGCCGCGCATCTCGGGCGGCGTGCAGGTCCTGCCGCGGAGCACGTGGACGCGCGCGGGGATCGCGCGGCCGAGCGAGGCGTACGCGATGAACGGGGTGGGGCGGATCACGGTGCACCACTCGGGGGTGGACTCGTCGAGCCTTCGCTCGCAGTCGCAGGTGACGCGGCAGATCGAGAGTTTCCGGCAGGCGCACGTTCGCAATGGATGGGCGGACATCGGGTACCACTACATCATCGACCCGCAGGGTCGGGTGTACGCGGGGCGTCCGATCGACCGGCAGGGCGCGCACGTCAAGGACGAGAACGAGCACAACCTGGGCATCATGCTCATGGGCAACTTCGACCGGCAGCGTCCGACGGGCGATGCGCTCAACACGCTGCAGCGGCTTCTGGCTCAGGAGATGCGCCGCTACCGCGTGCCGCTGGCGCGGGTGTACACGCACCAGGAACTGCGCCAGACGGCGTGCCCGGGGCGCAACCTGCAGCCGCAGATGATCTCGATGCGGGCGCGGGGCGGTTCGCTGGCGCAGGCGACGGGGGACTCGGGCGGGCTGGCGTGATCGCGCCGGGGGCGAGCGCGAAGAGGTGATCGAGGAGGCGCGCGTGAGCGTTCGAACCGCGGACCGCTTTGCGCCCTTCGGCACGACGATCTTCACCGAGATAACGCTCCTGGCCAACCGGCACGGGGCGG
>CALMQD010000557.1 GCA_937871415.1 uncultured Phycisphaerales bacterium
GAACACGGTGAGCCGCCCGCCGCTGGACGAACCGTCGGCGGTCATCATCATGAACCGATCGCTTGCGCCGAGCGGTCCGCCGTCGGTCATGATCTCGGGCTGCGGCCCCGCGCCGATGCCCCAGCCCTGCGTGGTGGAATCCTGGAAGTCGTCGAGCTGGTCGATCACGACGCCGCGGGCGTGGGGGACAGTGATCCAGGCGGCGGTGACCGCCGCGAGCAGCCACGGCGTATTCGATCGCGTGTTGCGGGCGCGCAAGAACATCGGCACTCCCTTCTCGTGCAGGGCGGAACGGCGGTTGTGGTGCCCCGGCGGAGAGAGAGGCCGGTGGCGAGCAAAATAGACCACAAACAGGGTGTGTGATCAAGCCTTGTTCAATAGGTTTTTGTGCGCCTCAGGGAAATTCCGGAGGCCGCCGGGTGTTCAGGCGTCCGACGGGGTGCAGACCTGTCGGGTGACGCGGGCGCAGGTGTCCGCATCGAAGCCGCGGCGAGCGAGCAACCCGTAGATGCGGCGCTGCGCGGTGCGATCATCGACCCGCCCCTGGATGGCACGGAACTTTCGCTGGGCCATGCGGACGACGGGTTCGAGGACGGCGGCGGCGTCGGGATGATCGCGGTTGCTGGACTTGGCGGCGCGACGGCGTGTGGGCGCGGCCGAGAGCGCGGCCCGTTCGATGAGGCGTTCGCGCTGGTCCGCGAGTGCCGCGGCGACGACCTCTCGCGCCAGGCGCGATTCGATGCCCTTGACGCGGAGTTTGGTCTCGAGCAACCGTTCGCCCGCGGGCTTTCGGCGGAGTTCGGCGGCGACGATGGATTCGGCGTAGCGACGGTCGTCGAGCAGGCCGCGGGCTTCGAGTTGGAGCGCGATGTCACGGGCCACGGGCGCTTCGATGCCCTTGCGCTGGAGTTTGAGGATCAGGCCGGCGCGGGACTGGGCGGCGCGGGAGAGCAGGCGCAGGGCCCAGTAGCGGGCGAGCGTCTGGGCTTGCGCTCGACGCACGAGCGCGATGAGCGGTTCGGTGAGCACGACGCCCGCGGCCAATCCCAGGGCCGCGGGGCCCAAGTCGCCCTCGGCGGGGATCTTGGCGGCGCTGCGGCGGCCGATGCGGACGTGAACGCAGGAGGGGTCGCGGGCATCGGGCGTGACGGCGGCGATGATCGCGCCGGGAGCGAGCATCGCGTCGCGGCGTTCGCGCCGGCTGGGACCGTCGCCGGGTTTGCGTCGCCTGGGGTAGGGCATGGTTCCGTGCCGGGTGTGGGCGAGTGGCGGCCAGTGCCTACTCGATCTGATCGAGCAGGCCGGAGAGTTCGGAGAGGGCCTTCGTGTCTTTGGCGGCGCGGGCGCGATCGACGCCGGTCCTGAGGGTCGCGGCGGCGAGCGCCAGGTCGCCCGGGGCGTCGCGATCTCGCAGCGCCATGGCCTTGTGGAAGTACGCGTAGAGATAGTTCGGGTCGGCGGCGAGGCAACGGTCGTAGTGCTCGACGGCCCCTGAGAAGTCGGAGGCTTTGGCGAGTTCCTGCGCCAGCGCGTAGAGCAGGAACGCGTCGCCCGGATCGGCTTCGAGCATCTTGCGGAGTTGTTCAACGCGCGGAGGCAAGTGGAAATCCCGGGCGGTTTCGGGAGGCCCGCCGGCACCGGAACGGCGGCCTCGCGAACCTATGCTACAGCCGGACGGGACGCGGGGCATTTCGGCCGCGGGGGGCGGCGGTTTCGGGAGGCAGCATGTCACAGGTGAAGACCATCGGCGTTCTGGGCGCCGGTCAGATGGGCGGGGGGATTGCGCAGGTGGCCGCGGTCTCGGGGCTGGACGTCGTCGTGTTCGACGCGTTCCCGGGCGCGATCGACAAGTGCAAGGGCGTCCACAAGAAGAGCCTGGGCAAGTTCGTCGAGAAGGGGAAGATGAGCCAGGGGGACATGGACGGTGCGCTCGCCCGGATCCGGTTCGTCGACAAACTCGACCAACTGACGGGGTGCGACTGGGTGGTCGAGGCGGTGGTGGAGGACGCGAAGGTCAAGAAGGACCTGTTCGCGCACCTGGTGAAGATGTACCCGAGCGATTCGGTGGTGCTGGCGACCAAC
This sequence comes from uncultured Phycisphaerales bacterium, assembly GCA_937871415.1. GTDB lineage: Bacteria > Planctomycetota > Phycisphaerae > Phycisphaerales > UBA1924 > JAHBK01. Next base: position 2,083 of record CALMQD010000557.1, read on the forward strand.
ACGAGCAGCATCTCGATCACGGAGATCGCGACGGCGGCCGGGTCGAGCGCGCACCGCGTGGTGGGCATGCACTTCTTCAACCCGGTGCCGCTGATGCAACTGGTGGAGGTGATCCCCGGCATCCAGACGAGCCCGGAGGTGACGGAGCGGACGGTGGCGCTGGCGACGAAGATGGGCAAGACGCCGCTGAAGGCCAACGACCGCGCGGGGTTCGTGAGCAACCGCGTGCTCATGCCGATGATCAATGAAGCGTTCTACGCGTGGATGGAGGGCGTGGCGGAGCCGGAGGCGATCGACGGCATCATGAAGCTCGGGTGCAACTTTCCGATGGGGCCGCTGCGCCTGGCGGACTTCATCGGCCTCGACACGTGCGTGCACATCATGAACGTGCTGGCGGAGGGCCTGAACAACGACCGGTACCGGGCGTGCCCATTGCTCAAGCAGCTCGTGACGGCCGGGCGCTTGGGCGACAAGGTCGGCTGGGGCGTGTACAAGGCGGCGAAGT
>CALMQD010000558.1 GCA_937871415.1 uncultured Phycisphaerales bacterium
GCGACGAAAGATCGGAGAAGATGAAGTGGGTGTTCATACCGACCTGCGCCGCGGTGCCGAACAACCCCTGGCAGTTGTTGGGGTTCGTCGTGGGCAGGGCGCCTGCGGACCACGTGTTGCACGTCGCGCCCGGGCCGCGATCGTCGAACATGTCCTCCGGACTCACGACAATGCCGGGCAGGTCCTGCAAGTCGGCGTAGCCCATCGAAGCGAGCGACGGACGCACGGAAGCGACATGGTCGCTCGCGCTCTGCTTGGCGTCCTTCTTGGTTTCCTCGGCCTGTGCCGTGCACACACCGACACTGGCGCAAAGGGTCGCCGCAGCGCCCCAGCGCAACCACCGTTGAGTTCTACTCACAGATCTTCTCCTTCTTCGTGAAAGGCGATTCATCTCGGGCATTCGCCCAGACCGTCGGCGCGGTCGACACGTTTCAGCGAACGTTCACCTCCGACGAGACCTTCGGGATCGATTCGCACCACTCAGTATGGCGGTTGCTTCGCCCGCGGCCAGTGGAATGGCCAATACTGAACGCTTTGGCAAAATGGGTAATCTGGACAGGTTCGGGTTTTGAACGCCGCCCGTGCCGCGGGTTCGCGCAAACCCGCTGCCGGCGCGGAACGCTCCGTCGCGCGGGCTACTCGCCCACGCGGCTCACGGGCAGGCCCCCGCCGGGAACGCGGCGAACCACCCGTCCAGGAAGCCGAACAGGTCCGAGACGTCCGTGTCGGCGTCCTCGTCGCTGTCCCCCTTCCCGCTGACCCCCAAACCCGCGAACCAGTCGTCCAGAAACGCAAAGAGATCGGCAACCGTCACCGCTCCGTCGATGTCCCAGTCGCTCACGCACGCCGGCGCAACGCCGAACACCCGCAGTTGCCATTGATCGAACGTGCCCGTGCTGCCCGCGGCCTCATCGCTGAGCGTCAGCGTCCAATCCCCCTGCGCGATCTCGTCCCAAGATCGCACGCTCGTGAACACGTACTGGTCGTACTGATCCGCGCTCACGTCGAACCGCGGCGTCGCGAAGAGCGACGGCGTGCCGGCGGGCGATGTCAGCACGATGCGCACGTCGCCGACGCTCGGGTGCGGCGCCGTCAGCGTCGCCTGCACGTGCTCGACGCGCATGCGCTTCGAGAAGTGGACCGTCGACGAAACGCCCCCGCCGCCCGACACGGGCTGGTTGTCCGGGATCGGCTGGTTCACGACCTGCGTGGGCGTTGCGAACTGGCTCTCGGGCGCGACGTTCGTCCACGCCGCGGCCATCGCGCACGCGGCGCTCGCGTCCACCGCGCCGAAGCCGAAGTCGTCGCTGGTCCAGCGACCCGCGCCGTTGAGAAACCAGGTCGCGCTCATGGGGCTGGGCCTGCGCGAGGACCGCACGAGGATGTGCTGCACGTCGCGCCAGGTGAGCGCGGGGTTGGCGTCGAGCATGAGGGCGATCGCGCCCGCCGCGATCGGGCACGCGGCGCTCGTCCCGCCGAACCCCGAGGTGTAGCTCGAAGAGCCGGTGGTGGTGACGATGCCCGAGCCGCCGGTGCCGGGGTTGCTCGGCGCGCAGACGAGGACCGAAGCGCCCGGTTCGGAGTAGGACGCGACGAGGTCGGCGTTCCCCACGGCGCCGACGCAGACGACCTGGCGCGCGCTGGCGTAGGGGTCGTAGTCCGTGCGATCGATGCTCCCGCGCCCGTTCCCGCCCGCCCAGACGATGATCGTCCCGAGCCCGCCGCGACCGTTCTGCACGGCGTCCTCGAGCGCGGCCTGCTCTTCGGGGGAGTTGGTCCACACAAACCCGATGTCGGAGGGCCCCCACGAGTTGCTCTTGATGTCGTTGAGGTCGTTGCGGAACGCGAGGCTGTTGGCCGTCGTGATCGCGCTGCCGTAGTAGCAGAGCGAAAGGCCGGCGTCGTACGCCACGCCCACCCCGCCCAGGCCGTTGAACGCCGACGCCGCGACGAGGCCGGCGCACGAAGTCCCGTGGCTGGAGAACGAGCCCACGGTCTGGCTCGCCGCCGCATCGAAGTGCGACGCGAGATCCGGGTGCGTCGTGCTCCACCCGCCCTCGAGGACACAGACGGTCACGCCCGCGCCCGTGTACCCGTTCATCCACGCGCCCTCGACGTTGAGGTCGGCCGCGGTGTTGACGGTGTTGACCAGGTGCCACTGATTGGCGAACAGCGGGTCGGTGGGGAGCGAGCGCAGCGCGATCGGGCGCTGCGCATCGACGAAGGCGCTCGCGACGCCGGGCGCCGAGGCCGCCGTACCCGCGAGGCGCGCGGCCTCCTGCACGCTGGCGCACTGAGCCATCCACACGTGCGAAAGGCTCTTCACACTCGGCACCGCGCGTTCGAGCGTCAGGCCCCGACCCTTGGCCCAGGCGGTGGCCTTCGCGACGTCGGAGCAGCGCAGCACCAGGCGCGACGTGAGGACGTACCCGGGCTCGCGCGTCTCGCGGCCCGCGCTGTCCGTGCGGACCAGCGCCGCGTCCGTTTTTGCCGCGCCCGGTGCTTCGACCATCAACTTTTCTCTCCGCCCGGGCCTGGACCACGGCAACGGTACAACGACGGCGACCGGCGCCTGGACGGCGCCGTTCACCCCGGCGCCCGCGCGAAGGTGTTGGTCACCGTTGGGCGCATTCAGCGGCGCGGCGTTCGCGTTCAACGCGCACACACCCCCCGCCGCCGCGATGACCGCGACGAGCGCTCCACGCCGGGCCGCGGCGTTCACCCGATTTGCCTCTGTTCGCACGTCCACCTCACGAGAATCGACCGAATGTGGCGCAGACACGAACCCATCCCCCCGGCCGCAACCTTCCCCCCCCCCCTCCCGCCCCCCGCCGCCCCCCCCCGCCGCCAACCT
>CALMQD010000559.1 GCA_937871415.1 uncultured Phycisphaerales bacterium
CGAGCATCGCGGCGATGGCTCGCGAGATGGGGCACAACGTTACTGGAGTGGCGGGCGATGGCGAGGCGGCGGTCCACCTTGCGCGACAGAGCCGCCCCGATGTGGCGCTGCTCGACATCCGGATGCCCAAACTCAGCGGGATCGACGTTGCGGCGGTCTTGTACCGCGAACTCTCCGTGCCCTCGGTGATCATCTCCGCGTACTCGGACCAGGAGCAGCTCGACAAGATCCGCCAGAACGGCGTTTCGGGCGGCATCTACGGCTACCTCATCAAGCCCGTCGAGGCCGACGACCTGCGCGTCGCGCTCGGCGTTGCCCTCGTCCGCTCGGCGACGGACCACGCGCTCTCCGATCGCGTCGAGCAGCTCGAGCGCAACGTGGCGAACCGGCGCGTTGTCGAGCAGGCCAAGTGGGTGCTTGTGCAGAAGCGGCAACTGACCGAGCCGCAGGCGCACGAGAAGCTCCAGAAACTCGCGCGGGACCAGCGCCGGCCGCTCGCCGAGATCGCCGGCGAAGTCATCCAGCGCGGCGACCTGCCCGGGGCCTGATCGATCGCCCGCCTACTGCAGCGCGCGCCCGAGTTTCAGGCCGGCAAACGCCAGGAACACACAGAGGCTGTTCGTTGCGCCGAGGTAGACGATCGCCTGCGCGGCCTTTCCGTTCTCGATCATCCGGAAGACTTCGAGCGCGAAGCCCGAGAACGTGGTGTAGCCGCCGAGCACGCCGACGATCAGGAACACCATGCGCCGATCGGTCGAGAGCCCCGTCGGGGCGACGAACGCCGCGAAGAGGCCGACCGCCAGGCAGCCGGTGAGGTTGACCAGGAACGTGCCCCAGGGAAAGGCCGCGCCGGCGGGCGCACCGAGCCAGGCGAATCCGATGAGGTATCTCAGGATGCCGCCGATCGCGGCGCCGGTTCCGGCGAGCAGAAGGTTGGGCAGGTGGGGAGTTGCCATGACCGAGCATAGCGGCCTGTCTCAGGATCTCCGGCGCAACGAAAACGACCCCGCGAGCACCGTGGCCCGCGGGGTCGGGAAGAGGTCGAGATGCCGCATCCATCAGCGGCGCCGACGAACGGCGACCAGGCCGCCCAGACCGAGCAGCGCGGCGGAGGCCGGCGTCGGGATGCTGTTGGTCACGACGAAGTACGAGAAGTTGCCGTCCGGACCGGTGCCGAAGGGATCGGCAACAATGCTGCCGTTGAGAACGAGCTCGTCCGTGCTGGTGCCGACCGAGACCGGGTTCCGCACCTGCTGACCGATCAGATTGGGGTCCGTGCCGGTGCCGGCGCTGAACGTCACCGCCGTGACCGTCATCGTGATGACGACGTCGTTGGGCAGCTGGATGTCCAGCGGCTCGAGCGCCGCGGCGCCGAAGTTGAATCGAATCGAAGACTGAGCCGCGAGGCCGCCGCCGCCGAGGCTCGCGAGGCTGAACGTGCCGGCGTTAAAGCCGTCGACGAACGCCAGCGTGTTTCCGTCGAAGAAGTTGAACTCGGCGGTGAACGACGTGATGCGCGAGGTCGAGCCCGTGGCGTTGAGGTTGTAGAACGAGAACCCCAGGTCCGACAGCAGGTTCACACCGTTGGGAACCAGAGAGACCCGGTCGCCGTCGATGCGATTGAGCCCGGTGGTCAGCCCGCCGTTCAGCGCGCCGCTGCCCTGCGGCGCCGACCAGTCTGCGTACGCGAGGACCGTGGCGCGATCGAGCGCGAGGCTGCCCGGCGTGATCGTCCCGTTCGCGCGGTTGAACGTGTACATCCCCGCATCGAACGCGGTGTGCGAGAGCACTTGCGCCGAGGCAGCGGAACCCGCGATCGCTGTCGCGAGCGCAGCAGAAACAAAGGCCAGCTTCATGGATCTCTCTCCTTGCACCTCGGGGTCACCGGGTGCGACCGTTGTGTCCTGAACCCCGGGCGAGAAAGAGTCGCGTCGCCGGTGCCGGAACTCGAAGGCACCGTCGCTGCCCGAAGCCAGAACGTCGAGAAAACTACCACCGCTTCTGGGCAATTCAACCCATTGCGTGAGCCTATTTTCACATTGGAGGGTTGTGCAATTGCTGCATAACCTGCCCTGCGATAAGCGTTTGCATGCGTTCTCGGACGCTTGCCCGCAAGCCCCGGACGGTCACCCGTGGCTTGCACTCCCTCTCTCGCCTTGGCTCGGAGCCCCTCCCGATGCGTGGAAATTTCGGATGCGTACGGCGTCGTGCGATCGCGTGGAACGCGTTGGCCGTGCTGGGTGTTCCGCCCGCCGGCCTTGGCGCGGTGCTGTACGACAACGGGCCGTTCATCACAAATCCGCGCGGCGGCACGGGCTTGATCGCCGGGCAACCGATCAGTCAGGCCGACCCGTTCACCGTTCCCGGCCAGTCGTTTGTCTTCTCGACGACCGGCGTCGGGGCGACGATCTCGGCGAATGTCTCGGTGGCCGATGACTTCACCGTGCCGGCCGGGCAGCGATGGGACCTCGAATCGGTGACGCTCTTCGCGTTCCAGACCTCGCAGACGACGCCGACGGTCACGAGCATTCGGATCAATCTCTGGTCAGC
>CALMQD010000560.1 GCA_937871415.1 uncultured Phycisphaerales bacterium
CTACCACATCCAGGAGAACAAGGTGGACCCGGGGCCGGCGTTTGATTGGGAGCGCGTGATGAGGGGTGCGCGGCGAGCGGCGGGGGCGGGGGAGAGTCGGAACGTGCTTGCCAGACCCGCAATGAAAAAGGCACGCTGAATGCGTGCCTTTCGGGTGGTCGTTGAAGCGGGTGATGAGTAGAGAGGTCAGCGTCCGCCGCCGCGGCGGATGTTGCCGACGGCTTTCTTGGGATCTTCGTCCACAACGGGTGCCGAGCCGGGAGCATTGGCGTCCTGGTCGGCGGCCTTGAGCGCCTGTTCAATCTCTGGGGACGTGGTCGGGCCGCCGGCGATGAAGTTCAGGTAGATGACGACGATTGCGAGGACCGCGATGACGCCGCCGAGGATCATCATCTTGTGCTTTTTTTCCATGGAGTGAGGGTCCGGAAGAGAGTGCGGGGAAGATCAGCGAAGGACGTCACGGCCCTTGATGCCGTTGCGGGTGGCCCAGAAGAACTGGAGGTAGGAGCGGGTGCCGTTGAGGCCGTTCTCCCAGATGGTGTCCGCCGGGCCGCCCTGCTCCGGGAGGACGTCGGTCGGGAAGTTCCAGATGCCGCCGGCGGGGCGGTAGATGTCGCGGACGTTGGCGTCGGTCGAGGCGGCGGCCTGATGGAGTTCGCTCATCTTGACTTTCGAGACGGAGCCGTCGACGAAGGTGACTTGGGGGTTGCCGTCGGGGCTGAGCCAGGAGGGGCTGGTGCGCACCTTGCCGGCGGGGCCGGATCGAACGGGAGTCAAGAAGTCGCCGCGCTCCCAGTGGAGCGCCTTGGCGCTGGGGAAGATGACCTGATCGAAGCGGTTGCGGCGGAGATAGCGGGAAGCGCCGGCCCAGGACGTGCCGAGGGAGATGAAGGTGTCGGACGCGTAGCGCTCGGGGGAAGTCCAGAACGTCGGTGAATAGAGGTAGCTGGCGTCGACGAGCGCGGGCTCATCGTTGACGACCTGCTGGATGAGGCGCTTGGTGCGGTCGGCGCACTGGGTGTCGCCCGGGATGATGACAGCCTCGGACCAGGTCACGTTGTTGGACTGGGTGAGGTAGTTGACGAGCTGCATGTTGTAGAAGAAGGCGAACGGCTCGCTGCGGCGGTTGGCGGGTCCGTTGACCTGCAGGACCCAGGTCTGGGCGTCGGGCTTCTGCGCCGTGGCGGCGAAGAGGAACTCGGTCCAGTTGGCGCTGTCGGCGTAGGTGAAGGGATTGACGAAACTGTCCTGGAAGTCGTTGGCGTATCCGGCGTGGGCCTTGGCGAGGCCGGAGAGGTTGGCGGCGCTCTTGAGGCCCTGACCGGCCTTGCGGGCCTCCTTCAGCGCGGGCAGGAGGATGCCCACGAGGAGGGCGATGATGGCGATGACGACGAGCAGTTCGATGAGGGTGAAACCGCGCCGGATGGAGAGCGGTACACGCACCGAAGTCTTGCAGATCATGCCTGGGTTCATAGTTCTTCGTCCTCTGGCGGCGGTTGGCCGCTCCCACAAGTTTCGAGCCACCTCGGCGGTTTCCCCTCCCGCCGTTCAAATCGCTCGCGGTGTGCCGCCATGTCCGCGGCAGCGTTGAGTTCGCGTTCCGAACCCCGATGATGGGCCTATCGGCCAAGTCGGGCGGTTGTGCGCTTGCATGCTCCGACCACCTGTACGTCAAGGGAAGGTCAAGCCTGCGGTAAACAGCATACACGCGCATTGAGGCGCATTCTCGGCCCAATGACCTTTCGTGGCGTTTTGGGTCCGGGTTCCCCCCATCCCGATGAAGCCTGTCGGCTATTTGATCGAACAAATACCGATCATTCGTGATTTCCAGGTGGAGTTTGGGACCAATTGTGGCGGGGCGTTGATTCATCGGCGACGATTCTTCGACGGCGGGGGCCGATTCCTGCTACGGTCGCCCCCAACATGATTGACGAAATCGACTTGCAGATCATCGGGATTCTTCAGGACAACGGGCGCATTCCGGCGGCGGAGGTGGCCCGGCGGGTGGGCATGGCGCCGTCGGCGGTCTTCGAGCGCATCCGGAAACTCGAGGATCGCGGGGTGGTGCGTTCCTATTCCGCGAACATCGATCCCTCGGCGGTGGGGATGTCGCTGCTCGCGTTCGTGTTTGTGAACGTGCAGGAGGAAGTGGGATCGGATGAGCCCGGGCACCAGCTGGCGAGCATTCCCGGCGTGCAGGAGGTTCACCACGTCGCGGGCGAGGACAGTTACCTGGTGAAGGTGCGGGCGAAGGACCCGGAAGCGCTGGGGCGGCTGCTGCGCGAGCAGTTCGGCAAGATCAAGCAGTTGCGCTCGACGCGGACGACGATCGTTCTGGAGACGCTCAAGCACTCGTCGTCGCTGCCGTTTGTCGTGCCGGGGAATCACGGCCCGGGCGGGAATCACACGCTGCCGCCGGCGGATGGGAAGAGGTGATGCGGCGGGCAGTGAGCGGTGAACAGTGAATGGCGAGCAGCGAGCGGCGAGCGAGCGCGGCGGTTTGGGTGCGAGTTTGGTTGCAGGTTTGACCTGGGGGCGCTGGGGTGCCCA
>CALMQD010000561.1 GCA_937871415.1 uncultured Phycisphaerales bacterium
TGAAGAGCACCGCGTGCCCCGCCTCTACCAAGGCATGGCCGATGGCGCAGGCGGCGTGGCTCTTCCCGGTCCCCGGCAGCCCGAAGCACAGCACGTTCACCGCCCGCTCCACGAACTCGCCCCGCACCAGTTCCCGCACCTGGTCGCTCAGCGGGCGCGGCAGCCGCCCCTGCTCCAGGGTCTGCAGGGTCTTACCCGCCGACAGGTGCGCCGCCCGGCGCAGCCGCTCGATGCGTCGCCCCTGCCGGTCCTCCGCCTCCAACTCCGCCACCAGGTTGCCGTCGGTGTCGTAGACGTGAATCTTCACGCCGCCGGTGCCCCCGGTGCTGAAGGACACCGTGCCCTTGATGAACCCGGTGCAGGCCGGCTCCTCGAAGCCGAACCCGGCCTTCAGTTGCGACGCCGCCAACCCGACGGACAGCGCCGCCGCCAAGCCCAGAACGATGCGAGAACGATTGAACATGATGGTCTCCTTCCAAACAGGGATCGATCCGATCCACACGTCGGCCGCGCCTGGATCACGTGTCCTCAGGACACATTCGAATTATCCTAAGGACACGTAGCCAACTTGCAATCCCCATTACAAGGGGTATTCAGAATCGCGCTCCACCTCCCGAGACCCGCACCGCCTACTCGCGCCAATCCATCCGGCTCTCGCAAGCACTCCACCCCGACTCGCCGATCCGTTCAGTGCCCGCGCGACCTCCCATGACTCCCGGTCCCTCTCCACTCCCCGGCGGCGTCGAAATCGCGCCCGGCGTGCGCGTGCCCTCGACGGCGCTCAGAATCTCCGCCGCCCGCTCCGGCGGGCCCGGCGGCCAGAACGTCAACAAGGTCGAAACCAAGATCGAACTCCGCATCGCCCTGGACGACCTGCCCCTCCCCGCGTGGTCCATCAACCAGCTCCGCGCCCTCGCCGGCCGCCAGGTCGTCGGCTCACACATCCTCCGCGATGAACACGGATTCGAGCGCGAGGTCGGCGGCGAACTCGTCATCGCCGCTCAGGAGGAACGCTCCCAGCAGCGCAACAAATCCGCCGCGCTCGAGCGCCTGCGCGACCTGCTCATCCGCGCGATGGTCCGGCCCAAGAAGCGCCACAAGACGCGTCCCACCCGCGGCAGCGTCGAACGCCGGCTCGAGTCCAAGCGCGGACGGTCGGAGACCAAGCGCCGGCGTCGCGGCGCCGATGAATAAACGCACCAGCCGTCTCCCGGCCGCCGCCGGCGCGGCCCAACCTACTCTGCCTCAGATGCCCGTCGACGCGAACCCGGCCAACCCCGCCGACCCGGCCCGACCCGCGGACCCGGTCGCGCGCCCCGGCGCGCCGCGGCCGCCGGTCGAGATCCAGGCCGAGCAGGTCGCCAAGAGCTTCGGCCCCAAGTCGGTCCTGGCGGATATCAACATCACGGTGCGCTCGGGAGAGATCGTCGCGATCGTGGGCGGCTCGGGGTCGGGCAAGACCGTGCTGCTCGACACGCTCATCGGCCTGCACATGCCCACGTCGGGGCGCGTGCTCGTGGCCGACCACGATTCGCCCCCCGATGCACAGACCGGCGCGCCGCGCCTGGTGGACCTGGCGGGGCTGGGGTCGGACGCGCTCGACCTGCTCCGCCTGCACTGGGCCGTGGTCTTCCAGCGCAACGCGCTCTTCTCCGGGAGTGTGCGCAGCAACATCGCGCTGTGGCTGCGGGAGCACACCTCCCTGGGCGAGCACGAGATCGACCAGCGCGTGCGCGACTGCCTCCAGGCCGTCTCGCTCGACGTGCACGACGTGATCGACAAGGACCGCGACGCGCTCTCGGGCGGCATGGCCAAGCGCGTCGCCATCGCCCGCGCCATCGCCTGCGACCCGCTCGTGATCTTCTACGACGAGCCGACCACCGGGCTCGACCCGGTCATCAGCGCCACCATCCACGAACTCATCTGGAACCTGCACCACCGCCCGCTCGAGAACCTGCCGCTGCGCGAACTGCCGGGCGGCACTCGCCGCCAGTTGAACCGCGCCGCGCTCACCCGCACGAGCATCATCGTGACCCACGACAAGGAACTGCTGCGCCGCCTGGCCCCCCGCGTCGTCATGCTCGACCGGGGGCGCATCTGCTACGACGGTCCCTACGAGCGCTTCGGCACCCCCGGGCCCGACGGCGGGGGCGAGCCCGCCCGCCAGTACCTCGCCAGCATGCCCGTGCTGCACCAGCGGTTCGGTCCGCCACAGTCCGGCGAATAGCGCCCGCGCGGGCGATCACTTCAGGCCGGTGGATCCGAAGCCGCCGCTCCCGCGCGCCGTCTCGTCGAGTTCGTCCACCACGCGGATGGTCGCCTGCGCCACCGGCGCGACGACCAGCTGCGCGATCCGCATCCCGTGCTCGATCACGAACGGCTCGGGCCCGACGTTGACGAGCGCGACCATGAGTTCGCCGCGATAGTCCGCGTCGATCGTCCCCGGCGCGTTGGCGACGGTCACGCCGTGCTTGGCCGCCAGCCCCGAGCGCGGGCGCACCTGCCCCTCGAAACCAACCGGCAGCGCCATGCTCAGGCCGATGGGGACGATCGCGGGCTTGCCGCCGCGATGGACCGGCTCGATCGTCAGCGTCGGTTGTTGCTCCGGCAGGCAGGCGCACAGGTCCAGCCCCGCCGCACCCGCCGACTGGTACGCCGGGATCTTCGCCCCCGTGCGCACCGTCTTGAACCGCAGCACCGGCTGGGCGCGGCCCGGCCCGGCGCCGTCGGCACCAGCCTCGTTCGTCGTCGCGGCGGGGCACTCGATCATCGATGCGGGCGGTGGGGGCGTCATGCGGACACAGTACCGTCCCGCACGAGCCGGATCAGCGGTGCGGCAAGTCGAACGCTCAACGGGTGAGAAAGAACCGACAGCGACCGGTCCCCCGGGCCGCTCTCAACGCGACCCGCAGGCCTGCCCGGTCCGATCGCCGGAGCCGAGGCATTGACTTGCCGAGTTCAACGCCGGGCGTTCCCGCTCCAGGGGGCGGTCGCCGTGTGGGAACCGAACAGAACCGTCGAACGCGTCGACGGAACCGTCGGGCGCAAGACACCCGCGATGTCGAGTTCCTCCTCGCCGGCGCCGGTGCTCCGGGCGGGCTTGGCCTCGGCCAGCGCCAGGTTCAGACCCGCCGAATGGGACCCGTGCTGGGAGGATTCCGGCGTGCCGGTCGACGCCGGGCCCGGGCCGGGCGCGTCGCCGGCAGTGGGAGGGAGGCTCGCGCCCTCGGACGAACCCTTGAGGGCTTCCTCCTCGGCCCGCCGCAGCACATCGATCATCCGGCGCGTCTCTTCGATCGCCTGCTCCAGGCTGGTCTTGCCGGTGACCTTGCGGAGCATGTCCGAACGCTTGTCGGCGGCGAGGTGGGCCTCGCACTCGGCGTGAGCGCGCAAAAGTTCCGCCAAGGTCTGTTCCGCCTGCTCGCGCGTCCTGCGCGTGTCGTTCAGCGCCTGCTCCCGGGCTGTATCCATGACCTGACTCCAACCCTCCGCCGCCGCCCCCGGCCCCGGTCTTCCCCGTCGCCGGCTCCGCCGACGCTCCATTGAGCATCGACCGCCCTCCGACAGGGTCCGGAGTTTATGTTGTTCCGGCCCACGCGGCGCGCGTTGCCCGGTCAAACACCAAACGACCACAATTTCATCGTCGATGAGGTTCGCCCGGCCCCAGCATCAGCCGTCATCGGGACGCGGGCGCATCGGCCGGCAGATCGCCGTGCGAGCGCCGCATTTCGGGAACGTGCCGACGCAGCGATTCGACGATCGCGCTCCGATCACCCAGGAATCGGATCGCGTCCAACTCCCTGAGCATCAACGGGATATCGCCCAGCTCCCCTTCGCCCGCCCACGCCTGCACCCCCGGGTGCGAGGTCGGCTCGAGCAGTTCCGCGGCGTACGCCAGTTCCTCGTACAACTTCTCGCCCGGGCGGATCCCCGTGAACACCACCTCGACCTCCGGCCCGGATCCGTGACCCGCGAGCCACGCCCGCCGGTCCCACATCCATTCCTGAAGCGCCGGCAGCAGCGCGGCGTCGAGTGATTCCTCGCGGATGCGCACCCGCAGGCCGTGCGCCCGCGCGAACCGCGCCGCCAGGTCCAGGATCCGGATCGGCCCGCCCATGTCGAGCACAAACACCCCCGCCTGATCCGACCGGGTCGAAGCCTTGCCGCCGGTCGTCGCCGAGGTCGGCAACGCCGCGGACTGGATC
>CALMQD010000562.1 GCA_937871415.1 uncultured Phycisphaerales bacterium
AAGCATGCCGGCGACGGCCAACGTTCGGCCGGCACAGCGTCGGCGGCAAGTCTGCTGCCAGCCCGTGCCGTCGCGTGGATGCTCATCCTCGGTGCGGCAACGCTGGCCGCCTGCGGTGTGCGGTCGTGGCGCTGGGAGTCAGCCCTGCGGGATGCATCCCGATCCGCGACGCCCGCGGGGCTGGCGTCAGCGTCCGTCGCCTCGTTCGTCGAACGAACTCGTGCGCACACGCCGGATGCGAACGACCGAGTGCTTCTGGAACAACTCCTCTGGGAGGCCGAGATCGAGGCTGGGTCGCCTTCAACGCCGCTGCCGGCGTCTCTGCGCTCAACGACCCAAGTCAGCGCGGCGGCAGGGAATGCGAATGCCGCGCCGACCGACCTCGACCTGCGCATGGCGCGGCTGACCTGGACGTGCGCGGCCAACGCCGAGCGACACCTCGCGAGAGCGCACAATCGCCTGCCCTCCGACTGGCGAACCGCTCGCGCGCTCGCCGAAGTGCGGATGCGATTGGCGCAGATGGAGTCGATCTTCGGTCCGGGCACACGCGACGGCGGTTCACCCTCGAGTCCCGACTGGCGGGAATCGGCGATCGCAGCGCTCGAGGAAGCCGAAGCGCAGACCGATCCGGCGCGCGTATCGCCGGCGCTGGTCCGCGCAATCGGTGTGGCGCACCGCCAGGCGGCGGACCTTGCGTCGGGGATGATGGGGAACGGATTACCCGTCGACACCGCGATGGCCGACAGGCACCGGCAGGCGGCGCTTGACACGTTCGTGCGCCTGCGGCGGTTCGACCCGTTCAACCCAAGCGTGCCCGCTGAGACCGCCATCCTGGCCGAGAGACTTGGGAGAGTCGAGTTGGCCCGTAGCAGCGCCCGAACTGCCCTGGACCTGGACAAACTGTGCTTCCTCGATCCGGTGGCGCGGGGGTTGAGCGATCTCCAGCGGGCCCGGCTCGAAGCCCTGGCTGGGGGTGGGCCCGTCGCGCCGCCGGGGTCCGGTCCGAATGCACCTCCATCGCCCTCACCTTCTGGAGTTGCCCCATAACAGGGGTCGGTCCGGGGTCGGTCCAGGGTCGGTCGGGGGTCGGTCGAAGGTCGGTCGGACAGAAGGCGGGATTCCGCCCAGGCCGGAACGGCTGGAGGGTGCTCGGACGGTTGGTGCCTCGCCTTGATCCCCCCCCTGCTGCGCCTACGATTGCCGTCCTTTTTGGATTTCGGGCGGAGGGGGAACCATGGGCGGCAACGGCGAATCATCCGAAGACGACGAGGTCGACAAGCGCCCCTGAGCGCCGGACGACATCCGCCTACGCCCTGAGCAGACTTCCTCCCGGCCCGCGGGTTCGCCAACGGCCCCTCGAGACAACGATCAAACCGCGGCCTTCCCGTCGCTCGGCGACGGGAGGCTCTGCCAGACAAACGCAGTCCGCATCACCGAACGCACCACTGACCCGACAGCACAACTCCGACCAACCGGGCACGAACGTCAGGACATCGACCATGGCCACCGACCTTTCTCACATCCGCAACTTCGGCATCTGCGCCCACATCGACGCGGGCAAAACCACCGTGTCCGAGCGCATCCTGTATTACACGGGCAAGAACTACAAGATCGGCGAGGTGCACGAGGGCACCGCGACGATGGACTTCCTGCAGGAAGAGCAGGAGCGCGGCATCACGATCCAGTCGGCCGCCACGACCTGCCCCTGGACGCAGGACGGGCGTGAGTACAAGCTGAACCTGATCGATACCCCGGGGCACGTGGACTTCACGATCGAGGTGGAGCGTTCGCTGCGCGTGCTCGACGGCGCGGTCGCGGTGTTCGACGGCAAGGAAGGCGTCGAGGCGCAGTCCGAGACGGTGTGGCGCCAGGCCGACCGCTACCGCGTGCCGCGCATGTGCTTCATCAACAAGATGGACAAGATCGGCGCGTCGTTCGACTTCTCGTTCGGCACGATCAAGAGCCGCCTGGGCGTGAACGCGATCGCGATCCAGTACCCCATCGGCCTCGGGCACGAGCACGTCGGCCTCGTCGATATCCTGACGGAGCGGGCGTACTACTTCGAGGGCGAGAAGGGCGAGAAGGTCGTCGAGCGCGACGTGCCCGAGGACATGAAGGAAACGATCGCCAAGTGGCGTCACCAGACGATCGAGAAGATCGCCGAACTGGACGACGCGCTCATGGACAAGTACCTGACCGACGAGCGGTCGATCACGGTGGCCGAGATGAAGGCCGCGCTCCGCAAGGGGACGGTCGAGCGCAAGTGCTTCCCCGTCCTGTGCGGGGCCGCGCTGCGGAACATCGGCATCCAGCGCCTGCTCAACGCGGTGGTGGACTACCTGCCCAGCCCGAACGAGAAGCCGGACGTCGAGGGCACGGACCCGCGCGACAAGGACGTGAAGATGACGCGTCCGCACGACGTCAACGCGCCCTTCTCGGCGCTGGTCTTCAAGGTTGTCTCCGACCAGCACGGCGACCTGACCTACATGCGCGTGTACTCGGGGCGGTTGGCCAAGGGCTCGCGCATCCTCAACCCCGGCAACGGCAAGCGCGAGAACGCGTCGCGCATCTTCGAGATGCACGCGCAGAACCGCATCCCGCTGGAAGAGACCAGCGCGGGCAACATCGTCGCCGTCGTCGGCATCAAGGACTCGTACACCGGCGACACGCTGTGCGACCCGGACCAGCCGATCATGCTCGAGCGCATGTTCTTCCCCGAGCCGGTCATCTCGATGTCGATCGAGCCCAAGACCAGCGACGACAAGCGCAAGCTCTCCGAGGCGCTGGGCGTCATCCGTCGCGAGGACCCCTCGTTCCGCTCCAACTTCAACGAGGAGACGGGCGAGACGATCATCTCGGGCATGGGCGAGCTGCACCTGGAGATCATCAAGAACAAGCTCGTCCGCGACATGAAGATCAACGTCAACGTCGGCAAGCCCAAGGTCTCGTACCGCGAGACGATCACGAAGAAGGCCGAGTACGTGCGCGGCAAGTTCGTCAAGCAGACCGGCGGTCGCGGTCAGTTCGGCGACTGCACGATCAACATCATGCCGTTCACGGCCGCGGAGGCCGCGGAGGCCGAGCTCGACTTTACCGATTCCATCGCCTTCGAGAACAAGATCGTCGGCGGCTCGATCCCCAAGGAGTACATCCCGTCGGTCGAGTACGGCGTGCGTCAGACGGCCAAGACGGGCGTCTTCGCCGGCTATCCGCTCATCAACGTCAAGATCGAACTCGTCGACGGTTCGTACCACCCGGTCGACTCGTCGCAGGTCGCCTTCGAGCAGGCCGGTCGCCTCGCGCTGCAGGAAGCCGTGCCCAAGGCCGGCGGCACGCTGCTCGAACCCATCATGAAGGTCGTGATCACGGTCCCCGATGACTACCTCGGCAACGTCACCGGCGACGTGTCGTCCCGGCGCGGCATGATCATCGACACCGAGGACCGCGGTAACGTGAAGCTCGTCACGGCGGAAATCCCCCTCTCCGAGCTCTTCGGCTACACCACGAGCCTCCGCGGCATGTCGCAGGGACGCGCCAGCAACACGATGGAGTTCCTGGAGTACCGCCAGATGCCGGCGAACCTCATCAAGGAAATCAAAGAAAAAGGCGGTTAAGAGCCGCTCCCACGCGGCCGCCGAGTCTCCGTAGAACAGCCAAGGGCTCTCCGATTGGAGAGCCCTTTTCTATTCAGTCCGGCTCCCTGCGTCAGCCGAGTTCCATCGGAGAGCATGTCGTGGGATGTGGGGACTCGGCACCGCCGGCGGCGAACGACCCGCGGGTAGTCGGTTCCATTCTGATCGCCCGCGATCGACATCCACCCGATCGACACTCATCCAGCGGTTGCCGCGAACGGATGTGAAGACTCAGCATCAATCCGGGTGCGGTCGGTGGCTGCGCCCGCGCACCGTGATCCCGGTCAGGCTCCGGCA
>CALMQD010000563.1 GCA_937871415.1 uncultured Phycisphaerales bacterium
TGGCGACGATGGCCGCGGCGGTGAGGATGGGGCGGAGGGTGGAAGAGTAGCGGGGCGGGCGCTCAGGCCAGGTCGAAGCGGTCGAGGTTCATGACCTTGGTCCACGCGCCGACGAAGTCGCGGACGAACTTCTCGTGCGCATCGGCGCTGGCGTAGACCTCGGCCAGGGCGCGGAGCTGGGAGTTGGAGCCGAAGACCAGGTCGGTGCGCGTGCCGGTCCAGCGCGGGCGGCCGGTCTTGCGATCGCGGCCTTCGAAAAGCGCCGAGTCCGACGAGGCGGGCTTCCACTCGGTGCGCATGTCGAGGAGGTTGACGAAGAAATCGTTGGTAAGGACACCGGGGCGTTCGGTGAAGACGCCGTGCTTGACGCCGCCGGTGTTCGCGTTCAGGGCGCGCAGGCCGCCGACGAGGACGGTCATCTCGGGCGCGGTGAGGCTGAGGAGTTGGGCCCTGTCGATGAGCAGGGCTTCTTCGGAAACGGCGTACCGGCCCTTCTGGTAGTTGCGGAAGCCGTCGGAGACGGGTTCGAGGAAGGCGAAGGACTCGGCGTCGGTCTGCGATTGTGCGGCGTCGGTGCGGCCGGGGGTGAAGGGAACGGTGATCGAGATTCCGGCGGCCTTGGCGGCGTGCTCGATGGCGGCGCCACCGGCGAGGACGATGAGGTCGGCGAGCGAGACCTGCTTGCCGTGCTTCTGCGCGGAGTTGAACGTGGATCGGATGCGTTCGAGTGTGCCCAGGACTTTGGCGAGGCGGTCGGGGTCGTTGGCGGGCCAGTCTCGCTGGGGGAAGAGGCGGATGCGCGCGCCGTTGGCGCCGCCGCGCTTGTCGGAGCCGCGGAAGGTGGAGGCGGAGGCCCAGGCGGTGAAGACGAGGTCCGAGACGGAGAGGCCCGAGGCGAGGACGGCGGCTTGGAGTGATGCGGCGTCGGCATCATCGATCAGCGCGTAATCGACGGGCGGGATCGGGTCCTGCCACAGGAACTCCTGCGCCGGCACTTCGGCGCCGAGATAACGCGCGCGCGGGCCCATGTCGCGGTGCGTGAGCTTGAACCAGGCGCGGGCGAAGGCGTCGGCGAACTGGTCGGGGTGAGCGAGGAAGCGGCGCGAGATCTTCTCGTACGCGGGATCGAAGCGCAGCGAGAGATCGGTGGTGAGCATGGTGGGGACGAGTTTCTTCGATGGGTCGAAGGCGTGGGGGATGGTGGGAGCGGCGCCCTTGGCGACCCACTGGTGCGCGCCGGCGGGGCTCTTGGAGAGTTCCCACTCGTACTTGAAGAGGTTTTCGAAGAAGTTGTTGCTCCAGCGCGTGGGCGTGGTGGTCCAGGTGACTTCGAGGCCGCTGGTGATGGTGTCGGCGCCCTTTCCGGAACCGAACTTGTTGTGCCAGCCGAAGCCCTGGGCTTCGAGCCCCGCGGCCTCGGGTTCGACCGACACGTTGGTGGCGGGCGCGGCGCCGTGGGTCTTGCCGAAGGTGTGGCCGCCGGCGATGAGGGCGACGGTCTCCTCGTCGTTCATGGCCATGCGCGCGAAGGTGACGCGGATGTCGTGCGCGGCGGCGATGGGGTCGGGCTTGCCGTCGGGCCCTTCGGGGTTGACGTAGATGAGTCCCATCTGCACGGCGGCGAGGGGGTTCTCGAGTTTGCGGGCGTGGTGCGGGCCCTGCGGCGAGTCGTCGGAAACAAGGACGCCGCCGCTCTTGACGACGCCTTCGGAGCCGTGCTTGTAGCGGACATCGCCTCCGAGCCAGGTGGTTTCGGAACCCCAGTAGACGTCGTGGTCGGGCTCCCAGACGTCTTCGCGTCCGCCGGCGAAGCCGAAGGTCTTGAAGCCCATGGTTTCGAGCGCGACGTTGCCGGCGAGGATCATGAGGTCGGCCCAGGAGATCTTGCGGCCGTACTTCTGCTTGATCGGCCAGAGCAGGCGGCGGGCCTTGTCGAGGCTGACGTTGTCGGGCCAACTGTTGAGGGGCGCGAAGCGCTGCTGGCCGCGACCGGCGCCGCCGCGCCCGTCGCCGGTGCGGTAGGTTCCGGCGCTGTGCCAGGCCATGCGGATGAAGAGCGGGCCGTAATGGCCGAAGTCGGCCGGCCACCAGTCCTGCGAGTCGGTCATGAGCGCGGCGAGATCCTTCTTGAGGCCGGCGTAGTCGAGGCTCTTGAACTCCTGGGCGTAGTCGAAAGTCGCGCCCATGGGGTTGCTCTTGGCGGAGTGCTGGTGGAGCAGATCGAGTTTGAGTTGATTGGGCCACCAGTCGCGGTTGGTGGTGCCGGTGCCGCGGGCGTTGTGGAAGGGGCATTGCGATTCGGCGGCCATGGGTGTGCTCCGGAGGCTGTGCTGCGAGTGCTGGTGGGAGGGCGGGGAGTATGAGAAATGGGGGGCGTGGGCTACTTGCGGCATCGGGGCTTGCGCGGCGCGAGGCAGTCGGGGCAGGTGCCCCAGTAGATCACTTCGGCTTCATCAATCTTGAAGCCGGCGGTGTGTGAAGCGGTGAGGCAGGGGGCCATGCCGGTGGCGCAGTCGACGTCGACCGTCTTGCCGCAAGCGCGGCAGATCATGTGATGGTGGTTGTCGCCGACGCGGTCTTCGTATCGCGCGAGCGAGCCGGCGGGCTGGATTCGGCGGATGAGGGCCTTGTCGGCGAGGGCGGCGAGTGCGTCGTAGACGGCTTGCTTGGAGATAGCGCCGATCTCGGCGCGGACCTCGTCGATGACGTCGTCGGCGGTGCAGTGGGGGTGCTTGCCGACGGCGCGGAGGACGGCGAGGCGCTGCGCGGTGACCTGGAGGCCGCGGGAGCGGAGGGCTTGTGCGGGGTCGGCGTGCAAGGCGGCATGGTACGGCAGAAGTGGACTCAGTCAAGAATCGGAACTGGTCTGGATTGAGGGCCGGGAAGTTGGAGCGGAGTGCGGCGGGGGCGAGTTCGGCAACACCGAAGTCCTGGGATGCAGCGAGCCGGCTTGTGTGAAAACCACTTCCAAAGCGAGAGAGAAACTCAGGGGATTTCCGCTTGACGGAGGTGGGGACCGGGCGATACCTCGCGCGTATGGTGAAACAGGGCGGGGCTTCCGCGGTCTGTCGTGCCTGACGCATCGACTTGGGGCCGGGCGGGAGCAGGAGTTGCAGGAAGTTGTCACATCACACTGACCGTGGATTGGACCGAGAGGTCGGGCTGCCGGTGGCGCCGTCGATCGCCGATGCGCTGCGGACGGTGCCCGCGCCGTCGCCGGGGCCGATCGTGGATCGGCGCGTCGTGCGGATCACTGTGCTGGCGGTGGCGCTGGGCGTGGTCGCGGCGCTGGTGGCGCAGGTGTTGATGCGGCTGATCTGGCTGGTGACGGGCGTGGCGTTTCACGGTCAGGTGTCGGTGCAGCCGCAGACACCGCTGGGGAACCACCTGGGGTTGTGGGTGTGCGTGGTGCCGGTAGTGGGCGGGTTGATCGTGGGCGTGATGGCGCGGTACGGGTCGCGGGCGATCCGCGGGCACGGCATCCCGGAGGCGATGGAGCAGATCATCCTGAACGAGAGCCGGATCCCGCCGCGGATCACGTTTCTCAAGCCGCTGAGCGCGGCGGTGGCGATCGGGACGGGTGGCCCGTTCGGGGCGGAGGGGCCGATCATCGCCACGGGGGGCGCGCTGGGTTCGGTGGTGGGGCAGTTGCTGCACACGACGGCGATGGAGCGGAAGACGCTTCTGGCGTCGGGGGCGGCGGCGGGGATGGCGGCGACGTTCGGCGCGCCGGTGTCGGCGGTGCTGCTGGCGATCGAGTTGCTGCTGTTCGAGTTCCGC
>CALMQD010000564.1 GCA_937871415.1 uncultured Phycisphaerales bacterium
TCTTGCCGGGCGATCCGGCCGCGAGCATGGCCTTCTCGGTGGCTAGCGACCAGATGTTGCTGGTGCCGGAGCGGTCGGAGACAAAGTGGGCGCGACCGTCGCTGGACCAGGCGGGCATGAGGTTCAGGTGGCGCCCCGACGTGAGGGCGACGCGCCCGGTGCCGTCGATGCCGGTGATCCAGAGATCGGCGTTCGCGCCGCTGCGTCCGGTCGCGGGATCAAACGAAGAACGGTCCGGGTTCTCGACGGTGGCATACACGATCGACCGGCCGTCCGGGCTCCAGCCCGCGTTGATGAGCGCCGCGCCGGGGCTCGAGACGATCTCGGTCGGGCTCGAGGTGTCGCCCGGTTTGTAGTCGATCGACCAGATGCTGAAGGCCCGATCGCCGCGCTCTCGCGAGCGCTGGAACAGAATCTTGTCGCGGCCCTTCTCGCCGGTCGCGGCGACCGGGCACCACTGCGGGAACAGGCCGTACCCGATGAACTCGTTGGTCGTGGAACCGTCGGCGTCGGTCACCCAGAGTTCCCAGCGCCCGCTGGTCTCGCCCAGGCGGCAGAAGGCGATCTTCCTTCCGTCGGGGGACCAGGTGGGGTGGAGCTCGTGGGACTGCTCGCTGGTGATCTGCACCGCCTGACCGCCGGAAATGGACATGACGAAGATGTCCCAGTTCCCGCGCCGGTTCGAGCAGAACGCGACGCGCTTGCCGTCGGGGCTGATCGCGGGCATGACGTCGTGGGCCGGGTCGGCCGTGAGCTGCGTGATCGTGCGACCGTCGACACGCTTGAAGTAAATGTCCGAGGTCGCCCGGTGCTGCGTGCTGGCGAAGACCATGAACTGTCCATCGCGCGAGATGCACGGATCGAAGTCCGCGCCCTCCGGGGCGTTGGTCACGTGCGTCAGGCCCTCCGGGCCGTCGTCGATCCAGCCGGTGCTCGACGCGGCCGCGGCGGCGCCGCCCACGTCCAGTCCGCCCGTGCGAAGCGCGGGGCTGTTCGAGTAGTTGTGCGGATCGTTCGAGGGTGCGCCGGCGGTCTGACCGGTATAGGTCACAACCGTCGTGTTGTACGGCGACCAGGAACCGCCCGGGCGGCGGCGCTCGGCGGACGCGGCCGACTCGATCCACAGCGGATCGAACGTGCGCCGCGTGCGGACGCTCCCGGGCTCAACGCCCGCGATGTACGCGGACTCGTTGCCCGAGTTCCGCGTCGACGCCGGTGCGCCGACGGGTGTGCCGGAATGGGCCGTGTTCGGCGCTGTGTTCGGGCTGAGCGCGGCCGAGCGCGTCGGCGAAGGCGCGGCCCAACGGCCCGCATCGCCGCTGGCCTGGTGGGGGAAGCGGGAGCACGCAGCGCCTTGCGTCAGAATGAGCCCGAGGGCGCAGGTGATGATCGCGCGGCTGCGGGTCGTGGTGGGGTGGGCGCCGAGATCGTTTCGAGAGTTCACGCGTTGGCTCCAGTCTTGAGATGTCCCGATCGCCGAGGTCTCGGGCGGTCGGGATTGCAGGCCGAGCGCTGCGGAACACCGTTCTCTGGCGCGCTCGCTGTTCCCTTGGGGGCAGTGGAAAGCGGCACGAGGGCCTCCGGCCGTCGTGAGCGAGCGTGACTCTTGCTTATCGGACGTCCGATCCGGACCCCTTGAAGCACACGCCCGCGACAGATCGCCTGATCGTCACGATCACCCCGGCACTCCAGCGCTGTGCGGGAGTTCGGCGGTGAAACTCAGCGGTAGCGGGGGCCCGGACGCGCCGGCAAAAATGGCGACTTCGGCACCGACGAGTCTGCCACAGCCCGTCGATGCCGAAGTGCCTGCGAGAGAGAGACAGGTTTGGTCTGATCGAAGCGCGCGTTGTTCGGCGACCCGAAGACGCCGGCGCCCCGCGCGGATGCCCGGCCGGGCGCGGGCGAAAGTGGGGGTGCGGGGGAAGGGGCGGGGAGTGGACCGGAGCAACACGGCCACGCCCGGTCCTCACCCCGTGAAGCGCGTCATCGCGAGGAGGAGTAGCACTCAATCCCGCGTGCCACGCTCGGACGCACCCAGCGGGCGTTTCGCCCCCGGGGGGTCTGCGTTGCGTGCAGGTGCGCGATGTACTCCTCCAGATCTTCGGTGGAGAAATCCGCAAGGAACTCGAGCGTGGCCGACGGGTTGGCCGCGATGATCTCGTTGATCAGGCGCGTCCGCTCCGCGTCGCGCGGATCGCTCCGGTACGCGGGGTCGGAGAGCATCTCGAGGTCAACGGCGGGGCGCGCAGCGGCGCGCCGGGAGATCAGACCGAGCAGCATGAATCGCCTCCGTGCTCCGTCCAGCGACTCCGCCGCTCGATGGGACGCTCAACATCGGTCGGACCCGACAGGGAAGGCCCAGCGTGTAACACGTGCGGACGTTGCTTGCGCTCATCGCGCACAACCTGCGCGTCGCAGTCGCGGCAACAATGCCGCATGTGGTTCGCCTTCGAAGACCGTCCCGGCGCA
Source organism: uncultured Phycisphaerales bacterium (assembly GCA_937871415.1). GTDB lineage: Bacteria > Planctomycetota > Phycisphaerae > Phycisphaerales > UBA1924 > JAHBK01. The sequence goes on from CALMQD010000564.1 coordinate 2,470, forward strand.
TCCATCGAGGCACTCGAGGGTTCTGCGTCGCCCCTGGCTCGCTGGTCCGGGCGAGCGCTGCTCGATCCACGGTTCTCGCCGGCAACTCAAGAGCGCCGCGTCGCGTCTGTCGCGTGCTGGTCGGGTTCGTACGCCCTGCTCGATGCAGCGCGAGTCGACGATCCCGGTCTGGAATCGCCGGCTGAACTGTTCGAGGCCGATCCGAGGTCCTGGGGCGTCAAGGGCTGGCAAGCGCTGGACAGTGCGCTCGCCGCGTTTTCGAGTCCCGTGCTCGTCCGCACGCACGCGCAGCACGTGGTCTCCGATCTGCCGAGCGCGGCCCGCCTGCTCCAGACACGACCGCAAGCGGGTGTCCTGCTCGATCTTGCATCCATGCTGACAACCGAGATGGCTGCGGGACCAATCGTCATCGATCATCTAGCGCGGTTGCTCGAGGGCGCCGCGGAACTGGCGCGGGTCCACGGTTCGCCGCGGACGGAACCCATGCCGGGTGTCGTTGCCCGTCCGCGGGTGGTGGTCTTGATGGGACAGGCGGCCGCCATGGTCGAGCCGGGAGCGGATGCCGACCCGGGCCGCCGGTCTTGTCGCCCCATCTCCCTTGACCAACCGGGGCTGATCGATCAGCGCGCACTGCTCGGCGTGTGCCGCGATCATCTCAAGGCGCTCGACGAGACAGGCGTCGGGGTCGTCCTGCTCGAACCCCATGCCCGGGAGCAGCGCGAGGCGCTGATTCGACCATGAGGGTGCAGCCGGGCCCTACGCTGGAGCCGATGCTCGAACTCCCGGTCATCGACCTGGGTCGCATGGACTACGCCGCGGCGTACCGTTTGCAGGTTGCGCACCACGAGGAGGTGCTCGCGGCCCGCGACGCCGGACGCCCGGAGCCCGGGCGGCTTCTGCTGGTTGAGCACGATCCGCCGGTGATCACGGTTTCGCGGCGGGAGGGGGCGGCGGCGCACCTGCTCGCCTCCCCCGACATACTGGCCCGTCTGGGCGTGCAGGTCGCCGAGACGGATCGCGGCGGCGACATCACGTACCACGGACCCGGACAACTCGTTGCGTACCCGATACTCGATCTGAACTTCCTGCGCCTGCGGTTGCACGACTATCTGAGGCTGCTCGAGCAAAGCGTCATCGACCTGGTCGCCGAGTTTCAGATTCCCTCACACCGGGATCCCGCGGCGACCGGCGTGTGGGTGCCGGGCCTCGCCGAGCCGTCCCGGTCATCGAAGATCTGCGCGATCGGGATCCGCATCAAGCGGTGGGTCACACTGCACGGACTGGCGATCAACGTCACCACGAACCTCGAGCACTTCAACCTCATCGTCCCGTGCGGCCTCGCCGGACGCTCCGTGACCAGCCTCCAGCGCGAGGCCGCGGCTCGCCAACTCGCAACCCCATCGATGCACGAGGTCAAGCAGCGACTGCACGCGTCGCTCGCGCGCAACCTCTCGCAGCGCCCAAGAGCTGGGGACCCGGGGCCGACGTAAGCGATCACTCGCGCGTCCGGTTGCTCGCGAGGCGCGCGGGAAGCGGGCCCCGCCGCCGTCCGCGTCGGGCGCGCCGCCGCATACGCTTGCTCCATGCGAGATCCTCGACTCGATCGACTGGCCGACGTGCTCGTCCGCTATTCCACGCGTGTCAAGCCCGGCGACCTCGTGCACATCAACTCCGAAGCCGTCGCGATGCCGCTGATCGTGGCGACGTACGAGGCGGTCCTGCGCGCGGGCGGCAATCCCTTCTGGTCTCCCCGTTCGGAAGAGTTGCAGGAGGCGATGCTGACGCACGCGAGCGAGGAGCAACTGCGGTTCGTTTCGCCGCTGGACATCCACCGCACGCAGAGCATCGATGTGCATATCGCGTTCTGGGCGGAACTCAACACCAAGTTCCTCGGGCGCATCGACCCCAAGCGCACCGCGATGCTCCAGAGCGCCCGCAAGCCCATCATGAAGATCTTCATGGAGCGGTGCGCCGCCTCGGCCGAGGACCGTATGGACGCCTACGGCAGGAAGGGCATCCGCTGGTGCGGCACGCTGTTCCCGACGCTCGCGGCGGCTCAGGACGCCGAGATGAGCCTGAACCAGTACGAGGCGTTCGTGTTCAGGGCCGGCCTCCTGCACCTGCCGGACCCCGTGAAGGCGTGGGAGGCGATCTCGGAGCGGCAGCAGCGGGTGGTCGACTACCTGACGGGCAAGAAGGAACTCCGCTTCCGGGCTCCGCCGACCGACGGGCACGACGGCACCGACCTGCGTGTCGACGTGTCCAAGGCGCACTGGATCAACTGCGCCGGCCGGGAGAACTTCCCCGACGGCGAGGTCTTCGCCGGCCCGACACTCCCCGCCGACGGCGGCTTCGGCGCCAGCGGGCACGCGAACTTCACCTTCCCCGCCGTCTATCAGGGGCGCGAGGTCGAGGGCGTTCGATTGAAGTTCGAGAACGGAAAAGTCGTCGATGCCGCGGCGAAGAAGAACGAGGAGTTCCTGATCCGCATGCTCGACCAGGACGCGGGCGCACGCATCATGGGCGAGATTGCCATCGGCACCAACTACGCGATCACCGAGTTCTCCCGCAACACGCTCTTCGATGAGAAGATCGGCGGCACGTTCCACATGGCCGTCGGCGCCGGCTACCCCGAGAGCGGCAACTCGAACGAGTCCGGGTTGCACTGGGACATGGTCTGCGACCTGCGGCCGCGCGCGGCATGCGCCGGCGGATCGATCACCGCCGACGGCGAGGTGTTCCACAAGGACGGCCAGTTTCAGCCGGTGGTCAAGGGCTGGGCGCAGTAGTCCGAGTTCACGACATTCGGCATCACATCCGCTTCGACATCGCCCGAGCGATGTCGCGGTCGCTCTCGCGCTTGGCGATCGAGTGGCGTTTGTCGACGGCGGTCTTTCCCTTGGCCAGCCCGACGAGCAGTTTCGCCTTGCCGTTCTTGAAGTAGATCTTCAGCGGCACGAGCGTCACGCCCTTCTGCTGCACCTCGCGAGCAAGTTTCATGATCTCGCGCTTGTGGGCGAGCAGTTTGCGCGTGCGCGTCGGGGCGTGCTGTCCCGCCGAGCCCGTCGGCCCGGCCGGGCCGTACTCGCCGATGTTGACGCTGTGCAGCCAGAGCGCGGGGCCGTCCCAGCGTGACGACTTGCGCCGGCGGCTCGGCGTTTCGCCGCCCGCAGCAGTTGCACGGGACGCCGCGGCGGCGCGGGAGGTTGGGGATGCCGGGGGCGTCGCCTCGACGCGCACGTACCCCTCGGCCAGGGACACGATCCCCGCCCGCACACTCTTGACTTCTGAACCCTTCAGAACAATCCCGGTCTCGAGGGTGTCGAGGATCGTGTAGTCGTACCGCGCCTTGCGGTTCTCGATCGTCCGCTCGTTGGACGCGTCGCCCTTCTTGTTCCCCTTGGCTTTGCTCATCTGCGGGTTTGCTCACCGGCCTGCGCCCGGCCCGAACGGGCAACGGACGATCCCGAGGTCGTTGTTTGTGGGCTCGACGCCCGTGGGTCGATTCTCCCGCGTGTCGCTCCGCCGGGAGCGTCGATCATAAGCCCCGAGAATCGAGTAACCTGCACGCCATGCTCCTTTCGCTCACGAATATCCGCAAGGCCTACGGCGAGCGCACCGCCGTCGACGGCCTGAGCCTGACGCTCGGCGAGGGCGAGGTGCTCGGCCTGCTCGGCCCCAACGGCGCGGGCAAGTCGACGACGATCTCGATCGCCGTCGGGCTCCTCGCGGCCGATGCCGGCCGGGTCGACGTCTGCTCGCAGGGCCCGCCCACCACACCGACCGTCCGGCGCAACATCGGCGTGGCGCCGCAGGCCCTCGCCCTGTACGACGACCTGTCCGCCGACGAAAACCTGCGGTTCTTCGCTTCCCTCTACGGCCTGGCCAGTGAACAGCAGACTCGCGCCGTGGACGGCGCCCTCGACCGTGTCGGGCTCACCGACCGGCGCAAGGACCGGGTCAAAGCGTTCTCCGGCGGGATGAAGCGTCGGCTGAATCTCGCCGCCGCATTGTTGCACGATCCGCCGATCGTCCTCCTCGACGAGCCGACCGCGGGTGTCGATCCGCAGTCGCGCTCGGCGATTCTCGACGAGGTGCGCTCGCTGCGAAGCCGTGGCAAGGGCGTCATCTACACCACGCACTACATGGAGGAGGCCCAGCGCGTGTGCGATCGCGTCGCGATCGTCGACCACGGGAAACTCATCGCGATGGGAACGGTCGACGAACTCATCGGCAAGCACGGCGGCGTGTCCACCATCACCGTTCAGTCGGGAGAGCAGGCCACGCGGTTCGAGTCGGCCGATCCTGTCGCGGATCTTTCCAAGCGATTGTCCGACCCGGGCGTCACGAACGTCCGCATCGACCGCCCCGATCTCGAAAGTGTCTTCATGCACCTCACCGGAAGGAGCCTCCGCGACTCATGAACAGCCCACTCCGAGCGCAGTTCGCGATCGCTTCCAAGGACATCCGGTTGCTCCTGCGCGATCGCGTCAGTTTCTTCTTCGCGTTCTTCTTTCCGCTCATCATCGCCGTCTTTTTCGGCACTATTTTCGCGCAGCAGGATGACCCGCCCACCATGGGCGTGCTCCTGTTCGACGCCGATCAGACCGAAGGCTCTCGGTCGTTCGCGAAGACGCTCCACGGCGCGAGCGAGTTCGAGGTGAAGGATGTGGCATCCCGGGACGCGGGCGTCGACCTCGTCCGCGCCGGCAAGGCCACGGCGTTCATCGTTCTCCCGCAGGGATTCGGCAAGTCGCGCGACGGCATGTTCTGGTCCGGCGGTACGCGCATCGAGCTCGCGGTGGACCCCGCGGCCAAGGCTCAAGCCGCGATGCTCGAGGGTGTCTTGACCAAGTACGGTTTCCAGCAGTTGCAGGAAGGTTTCAAGGACCCTTCGAAGATGCAGGAGCAGGTGCGCAAGTCTCTCGCGTCGATGCGGAACGACCAGAATCTCTCGCCCGCGAACAAACTCGTCTTCGATTCGTTCTTCAACAGCCTCGACAGCTTCCTCGGCCAGGTCGACGGCATGAAAGCCGACGCCCCGAAGTCCGACGCGAGCGCGCGTTCGGACAAGCCCGCCGACGCGACGAGCGCCGACTCCGCCGTCCACGACGCCGCGGCCACTGCCGGCGGCGGTTGGCAGCCCATCCAGATCGAGCGATTGTCGATCACTCACCCCGGGCCCGAGGGGCCCAAGCCGCCGAACTCGTTCTCCATCACGTTCCCGCAGGGAATCATCTGGGGCGTGATGGGCTGCGCGCTGGGGTTCTCGATCTCTCTGGTCACGGAGCGGACCAAGGGCACCATGGTCCGCCTGCTGGTCGCGCCCATCTCGCCGCGACAGGTGCTCATGGGCAAGGCGCTGGCGTGCTTCGTCTCGACGCTGGGCGTGTCAGTCTTTCTGCTGGCGATCGGTTACGCCATGGGGGTTCGGCCGACGTCCTGGCCGCTGCTCATCCTGGCTGTTCTCGCGGTCGGCGTCTGCTTTGTCGGCATCATGATGTTGCTCGCCGCGTTGTCGCCTTCGGAGCGGAGCGCGGGCGGCCTGGGCTGGGGTGTTCTGCTGGTCTGTTCGATGATCGGCGGCGGGATGATCCCGCTCTTCTTCATGCCCGCATGGATGAAATCGATCTCGATCGTCTCGCCGATCCGCTGGTCGGTGCTGGCGCTCGAGGGCGGCATCTGGCGCGACAGTTCTCTCGCCGAGATGGCCACGCCGCTGGGCGTGCTCGTCGGCATCGGCGTGGTCGGGTTTGTGGCGGGCGCGGCGATACTCGGGAGATCGCGCACTTCGACATGACACACGCGGCCGATCGCGGCGAGCCTTCGCATTTCAATCAGGTTGACCGGCATCAGGTCCCGAAACCCGCGAACCAGGCGTCGAGGAAGCCGAACAGGTCGGCGACCGTGACGCCACCGAGCGCCGGGCCCGAGAGGTCAAAGTCGGCGCTGGGAGCGGGGTACGGCGGTCCGTCTGTACCGAACTGCGAGAACCACGCGTCGAGGAACGCGAAGAGATCGGACACGGTGATCGCGCCGTCGTCGTCAAAGTCCGCCGGGCGAGCCTTCAGGCGCACGCTCTGATCGAGCCCGACGTTGGTCCACGTGGACTGCGTGCCGTCGGGCCAGTCGACCCGGACCTCGTTCGCGAATGTCGCCGCGCCGAGCCCGAAATGGGCCGAGGTCTCGCTCTGGCTCACGTAGTTGGTGTTCGCGTTGACCCAGAAGTGCCGGGAGCCGAGGGGCGTCGTCACGACCACGTGCGCGCCGATCCCGTCGGGTGCATTGCCCGTGCCCCTGGCCGAGAGCAGGACGCGCAGAAAGTGGTTGCCCGCGCGGGGCGTGTCGTTCCGGTAGAGCACCAGCGGACCGCCGTTGGTGAAGATGACCACGTCCTGGTCGCCGTCGTTGTCGTAGTCGAAGTTGATCATCCCGCGCCCTTGCCCGGTGTGCGTGATGCCGCACGTCGGCGCGACCTGGCTGCACGTGTCGCCGCTGTTCATGAAGACCCGCGAGGGGTCGTCGGTGAAGGTGGCGCCGGTGGGGTAGCCGTTGGTGTGCGCGAGATCGACCTGTCCGTCGAGATTGAAGTCGGCGCTCACCGAACCCCATCCCCAGTCGCCGTTGTTCACCCCCCACGCGACCCCGCTCTCCACGAAGTGGTGCGAGCCCTGGTTGATGTAAAGCATGTTGCCCGGGCTCGTCACCGGCGCCGACGCCAGGTAGATCGCCGTCACGAACCAGTCCGGGCGACCGTCGTTATTGAAGTCGGCGATCGTGGTGCCCATGCCGGCCAGGTCGCGCCCGGTGCCCGAGGCGGCCGTCGCCTCGGTAAACGTACCGTTCGTGTTATTGATGAAGTACTTGCTCGCGCCGAAGTCCGAGACCCACAGCAGCTCGGGGTAACGGTCGCCGTTCATATCGCAGAAGATCGGCGAGAAGCCCTTGGACCCCAGGAGCACCGAGCCGATGCCCGACGTGTTGGTCGCGTTGACGAAGTTCGTGCCGCTGTTGCGGTACAAGCGGTTGCGGATACTCGACGGAGAGAGCCACTCGCCGATCGCCAGATCGAGCCGGCCGTCGAGGTTGTAGTCTCCCAGCGAAGCGCCCCAACCGCCGCCGGATGTGGGAGACGAATAACCCGCCACGCCCCACGCCGCGGCCGCGTCGGTAAACGTCCCGTCGCCGTTGTTCAGCCAGAGCGAGTTGAGTCCGTACCCCGGAGTCCCGGCCTCGACCGTGGTAAACAGGTCCGGCCAGCCGTCTCGGTTGATGTCGCCGACCGCGACGGCCTTGCCACGCTGGTTGCGCGCGATGCCCGCGCTCGCGGCGACATCGGTGAATGTGCCGTCGCCGTTGTTGCGAAAGAGTTTGTCCGGATTGCCCAGACCACCGAACACGAACAGGTCCTGCCAACCATCGCGGTTGTAGTCGATCACCGCGCCGCCCCCGGACATGAACTCCAGGCTGCTGGCAGGGTCGGAAGCGTGCGAGCAAGTCAGGCCCGCAGCCGCGGTCTGGTCCGTGAACTGAGCGCTCTGCCCGTACGCGCTTCCCGCGAGTCCGACGAGCAATCCAAGAGCCCGAACAGCTGCCCCGGTGCGGGGAATCGAGGGGGTTTGCATGGGCGCAATCCGCGATGATGGAGAACCCAGCCGCGGCCACCGAGCTCGCGGCGAGTTCAACCTCGAAGACCCCCTCAATATCCCGCGGATTGGCTCGAATGCAAGCGTTTGCATGGCCAGAAGACGCGAGTTTCGTGGAATCCCGCACGCCTCCGGCGTGGTGGCAGACTGAAACTCGGTCGTGCCGCTACTCGTCCTCGAAACGCCAGTCCTCCATCCGCTTGCGCAACTCGCGGATGTGCAGCCTCAGGCTGTCGATCTCCAAGCGGGTCTTCTCGACCATCAGCTCGTGGTATTCCTTGCCGGCTTCGAGACGGTCCTTTTCCTCGGCCTTTCGGTCCAGTTGCGACCGGAGGAGTTCCAGCTCGGTCCCGAGCTTGGCGATCTGGAGCGCATTGAGCTGCCGGTGCTGCTCGAACATGATCTGCTCACGTTCGAGCATGATCGCGGCTCGCTGAGCATCGGGGCCCCTTTGTCCGGGTTCGGCCAGCGCCTTTGGCGGATTCTCGACAACCACCGGTGTGTGCATGGCCCGGGACTTCAAGAGGTCCTGGGCGAGTTGGCGAGCGCGCCGGCGTTCGCGAACGGCCCATTGGGCTGTAATGGCCGCGACGACAACCGCCGCCAGCGCCGTCGCGAAGAAAATCGCGGCGGAAACATCCGCATCGGACGCACCGAGAATGGTCGGGTTGGCGATATCCATGGTCAACGCCTGATTGTTACCCATCCGGGTGTTTCGGTGTTCGACAGCATCGAGTTTCGCGGGCCGGACACTCCTTCGACCCCAAAGTCCCGTGAACGCCGGGTTTGGAACCAGCGGCGGAGGCGGCTACTATTCATCCGTATATCCGGATAAATGGATATACTCAGCGCGGCCGATAAGCCGTACTACCCGTTCGCCGATTCGAGTTCTGGCCGCATTCAGAGGTTCCGACATGCCCAGCCGCTTTGCCCAAGCCCTGTCTCAGCGCGTTTTGGTCTGCGACGGCGCGATGGGCACGTCGATCCACAAGCTCGATCTGTCCGTGGATCGGGACTACTGCGGGTGCGAGAACTGCACCGACATCCTCGTGAAGTCGCGCCCGGACGTCATCCAGACGATCCACGAGAGCTTCCTGAAAGTCGGGGCGGACTGCGTCGAGACCGACTCCTTCGGAGCGAGCAAACTCGTCCTGGGTGAGTTCGGTTTGACCGAGCAGTGCTTCGAGCTCAACAAACGCGCCGCCGACGTCGCTCGCGCGGCGTGCAACGCTCACCACACCGCCGACAAGCCGCGCTTCGTGCTCGGCTCGATCGGTCCCGGAACGCGTCTCATCACGCTCGGGAACACGGACTGGGGCGCGATGTTCGACTCGTACCTCGAGCAGGCGCGCGGGCTGCTCGCCGGCGAACCGATGAAGGGCACGGACAACCGCCACGGGGTTGACGCGTTCATCATCGAGACCTGCCAGGACCTTCTCCAGATCAAGTGCACGATCAACGCCGTGCTCGCGGCGCTCGCCGAGCGGAATCTGAGCACCGACGACGTACCGATCCTGGTCTCCGTGACAATCGAAACGACGGGGACGATGCTGCTGGGCACGTCGATCGAGGCCGCGGCGGCGGCGCTGAGCGGCTACCCGATCCTGTCGCTGGGCTTGAACTGCGCCACAGGCCCGACGGAGATGAGCGAGCACGTGGCGTGGCTCGGGCGTCATTGGAACAGCGGGCGGCGGATCAGTGTGATGCCCAACGCCGGCCTCCCGGTGCTGCACGAGGGCCGGACCGAATACCCGCTCACCCCCGCGCCGTTCGCGCAGGCCATCGCCAGGTTCATCGAGCATGACGGCGTCAACCTCGTCGGCGGCTGCTGCGGCACCACGCCCGAACACATCGCGGCGGTGGTGGCGGCGGTCGACGGGCTCGGCCGGGCCCGCCGCGACGTCGAGAAGCGCCCCGCCAAGGCCGCCGTCACGTCGCTGTACCAGCCCACCGAATACCGGCAGGACTCGAGCTTCCTGATCGTCGGCGAGCGGATGAACGCGTCGGGGAGCAAGAAGTTCAAGCAGCTCCTCGAAGCGGAGGACTGGGACGGCATCATCTCGCTGGCGCGCGAGCAGATGCGTCACGACGGTGCGCACGTGCTCGACCTGAACGTCGACTACGCGGGGCGCGACAACGCGCGCGACATGGGCGAGATCGTCCGGCGGCTCGTCCGCCAGGTCGACGCGCCGCTCATGCTGGACTCGACCCAGACCCGCACGCTCGAGGCCGGCCTGTCGCACTGCCCCGGCAAGTGCCTGATCAACTCGGCCAACTTCGAGGACGGCGAGCACAAGTTCGACGAGATCTGCCGGCTCGCCAAGACCTACGGCGCCGGGCTGGTGATCGGCAGCATCGACGAGGACAAGGAAGCGTCGATGGCGCGCACGGCGGAACGCAAGCTCGCCATTGCACAGCGCGGGTTTGAGCGTGCAACCCGGGTGCACGGGCTGTCGGCCGCGGACCTGCTGTTCGATCCGCTCGTCCTGCCGATCTCGACCGGGCTCGAGAGCGACCGCCGGTCCGCGCTCGAGACCATCGAGGGCGTCCGCCGCATCTCGCGAGAACTCCCCGATTGCCAGACGACCGTGGGGCTTTCGAACGTCTCGTTCGGTCTCAAGCCCGCGGCCCGGGTGGTGCTCAACAGCGTCTTCCTGCACGAGCTGCAGGAAGCGGGGCTCACGAGCGCCATCCTGCACATGAGCAAAATCCTGCCCCGGAACAAGATCGAGGACGCGCACTGGAACGCCGCCCTCGATCTGATCTATGACCGGCGCAACACCGCGCGGGGGGGGACGGGCCAGCCGGTGCTGATGCTCGACGGCGCGCCCGCGCCGGAGGCCTACGACCCTCTGCAGGTGTTCGTCGAACTCTTCAAGGACGCCGCCCAGGGAGGCGCCGCGGCGGTGCAGGCCGAAAAGAAGCCGGTGTCGCTCGAGGAACGGCTCCGGGCGCACATCATCGACGGCGAGAAGCAGGGGCTCATCGAGTCGCTGGAGGAGGCACGCCGGCGGTTCTCGCCGCTGGAGATCATCAACGACCACCTGCTCGACGGCATGAAGACCGTCGGCGAACTCTTCGGCTCGGGCCAGATGCAGCTGCCCTTCGTCCTGCAGTCGGCCGAGGTCATGAAGATGGCCGTCGCGCACCTCGAGCAGTACATGGAGCGCGCCGAGGGCCAGACCAAGGGCAAGATCGTGCTCGCGACCGTGAAGGGCGACGTGCACGACATCGGGAAGAACCTGGTCGACATCATCCTGACCAACAACGGCTACACGGTCTACAACCTCGGGATCAAGCAGCCGATCTCGGCGATCCTCGACAAATGGAAAGAAACCGGCGCGGACGCCGTCGGCATGTCGGGGCTGCTCGTCAAGAGCGTAAACGTCATGGAAGAGAACCTGCACGAGATGCGGGCGCTGGGGCTGAACGTGCCCGTGCTGTTGGGCGGGGCCGCGCTCACGCGGCACTACTGCGAGAGCCACCTCCGCGCCCAGTATTCGGGCGAGGTCTTCTACGGCAAGGACGCGTTCGAGGGTCTCTCGACGATGGACGCGATCGTCGGCGGGGCGACCGGTCGGCTCGTGGAGGAGATCGGCGCGAGGCTCTCCAAGCGGACGGCCGCGGAGGAAACGGTCGCCCGCAGCCGCGCCGACCAGGCGCGCCGGCAGGACGAGTTCGCCCGCGGCAAAGCCGCCGAAGGCGAGACGGGCGGTGGTCGTGGCGGCGTGCTTGTGCGCGAGCGTGTGCGGTCCGATGTCGCCCCGCTCGGGCCGGGGGAGATCCCCGCGCCCGCGTTCTTCGGCACTCGGGTGGTGACCGACATCCCGCTGGACCAGGTGTACGCCTTCATCAACCCCGTCGCGC
>CALMQD010000565.1 GCA_937871415.1 uncultured Phycisphaerales bacterium
CGTTCGGCAGCGCCCGCGGCCCTTCCGATCGCCGCGCACGATGCGCGCTGGCTCCTGGCGCAGTCGGCCTGGGCCAACCTCGACCCCGGATGTCGCGGCGCGCTCGCGCCGGAGAAGCGTCAGCGCCTCATCACCCACGGCGTGCGCCTGGGGCTGCGGCCGTTCGACTCGAACATGGTGATCGCGATCGTGCAGGACCGCGCCCGGCGCGGCGAATCCCTCGGCGCCGATGTCGCCGCGGCCCTGGGCCTGGTGGAAGCGCCGAGCGCCCCTATCGGGTCATCGGATTCCCGGGCCCGCGGTTCGGCGGAGGCGCTGCGACTCCTGGCCATCGCCGCCGGGCTGGGCTTGGTGCTGTTCGCGGTTTACCTGTCCTGGCTCAACGCCGGCTGAGCAGCGCAACGACGAGCGAACCCGGACCCGGTCACGATCACTTCTGTTTCGGCGCTGCGAGCGGCACGATCTTGCTGCGCATCGGCTCATCGCCCCGGGCACGGTCCGCCACCGTGCCGGCGCCGGCCGGCGAGGGCGACTGCAACGGCCGGAAGACCTGGATCGCGATATCTTCCGCACGCTCCGAGTCTTCCGGGCGGTCGTTGAGCACCGATGTCGAAGCGGCGTAGACCTCCGCGCGGAGCTTGTCCTCCTCGGTCATGAACGTCGCGTCGAGCGCGTGCTGGCGCGTCAGTTCGTAGAGCACGCCGACGATCTCCGAATATCCCAGCGCCAGGCCCGGGCGCGGGTCCTCGGGGGTGGTGAACCGCGCCAGGAACTCCACGAGCGGCGCGATCTCGCCGGGGATCTGCGTCTCCACCGTCCGTCCGCGCCGCTCGTCCTTGTAACGCACCTTGGGTTTCGAACCCGCGTCGGCGTTGAAGAGCAGCCGGTCGTCCCACATCGAAACGATCAGCGGGGTCGAGAGCTGCACGGGGCCGCCGGTGAGGCCGGCGTTCGGATCGAGCTTCCAGCCGCCGAAGACCGCGATGCGCGGCTCGCCCTGCTGCGTGACGTAGATCATCGGGGTGCTGCTCGGCACCTCCTCGACCACGAACTGCGCTACGCGCGGATCGGGCCCGGCGATCGGCGTTCGCCGGATCGTCGGGTCGCGCAAACGGCTGAGCGCCTCGTACGCCGCGACGCGGATCTCCAGTTGCGGCGCGTTCACCAGGTCGCGCATCGCGAAGTTCACGTTCGGGTTGTTCCGCATCTTGCCGAGCAGGTCGATCGCCGCCAGGCGCATCCCCGTCTGCGGCGCGCTCCGGGCGATCTCGATCAACGGCGTGACGGTGCGCGGATCGCCCAGGCGCGCCCCCGCTTCCAGCGCCGCCATCCGCGGCGCCAGCTCGGGATAGTCGTACAGGTCGGCCAGCTGCTTGCGCGCCACGTCGCCCAGCGCCACCAGGCACCACATGATCTCCTGCGAATACCCCGGCTGCTCCTTCAGGGCCCGCAGGTAGCGCTGCGCCGCCGCGTCCGGGAACGCCGGGTCGATCCGCAGGTACCGGATCGTCTGGATGAACTCCTCGGGGTTCTCGGCGAAAGAACGGGGCATCTCGAGCGTGATGCTGTCGCCGGATCGTCCGCGCGCCGTCGGGTCGCGCTGCCCCGGCTCGGTCGGGAAACGCGAGTTGATCGCGTTGACCATCGACCGGGCGCGCGAGTGCGAGGGGTTGTCGAGCGAGATCGCCAGACGCAGCGGGTCGGTGACCACACCGCCGTCGAGCACGCGCCCGAACGTCCGGGTCACCGTGACCCTCGACGCGTCGACATCGGAGGCGCTCGCGCCGCCCAGCGTGTCGGAGAACGGATTGATGTACAGGGCGCCGTCGGCCTCGGCGATCTTGCGCGTCTTGCGCGCGCCGAAGACCGCGGCGGGGCCCAGGCGCAGGTCGGTCGTCCACAGGCGTCCGCCCTCCAGGCTCGTCACGCTCGAGCCCGGGAGCGTGCGGACGAAGACATCGAACCGCGCGCCCTTGGGCGAGCCGGGCGCAATCCGCGCCTCGACGATGACGACCGCGACGTTCTTCGAGCGGAGGAACTCGGCGGGCGACATGCCGCCCAGTTGGCCGTAGTCGCGCCCGCGCCCGACGCCGCGCAATCCCAGTTCGCGCTCCATCGTGCCCGAGATGTTCACGGGCAGCTCGCCGCCGCCGGTGCCGTTGAGACCGACCACGATCCCCAGTCCCGAAACGAGCACGGGCTCGGCGCCGACGAGAACGGTCTCGGCCCCGATCGTGCCGCGCAGGAAATCCGGCACATCCCGCGCCGGCACGTC
>CALMQD010000566.1 GCA_937871415.1 uncultured Phycisphaerales bacterium
CGCCGAGTTTCCGGGTGGAGGATATGGGCAACCGAGCCCGTCGCGATCCCGCGGCCCTCCAACGGACTCGCATGGGCGTTGAGTGATCGAAAACGGACGCCAAGGCTCTTGCGTTTTGCGGGTTTGCCCTTACCTTGATTGCACGGCACCATGGTCGGACCGCGCGTCCGAGTCCCGCAGCCGACGAGTGTTGAAGCGCCACCCGTCCGCCGCGGCTGTGCCGGAGGTTCCTCGTGGGGAGGGCCTTGGGCCGAGTGATTCGTGGAGGTGTCTCATGTTTTCACGTCAGCGTCACACGCGGTTGTTTTCGCGCGCCCGTTTCGCCTCTCTCGCGGTCGCCGCGGGAGTCTGTGCGGGCCTCACGTCCGAAGCGCTGGCGACGTGGTCGACGGCCCGAGTGTGGGATGAGGAGATGCTGAACGCGATCCGCATCGACCGCCCGCGTCCTCCGATCCACGCCCGGAACCTGTACCACGTCTCCGCCGCGATGTGGGACGCCTGGGCCGCCTACGACAGCCACGCCGACCAGGTGTTCCACCACGAGCGCATGACCGGTGTCGCCAACGTCGAAGCGGCGCGTGCCGAGTCGATCTCGTACGCGGCATACCGCCTGCTCAGACACCGCTACGCGGTGTCGGCCAATGCCGCGACGACCCTCGCGGCGCTCGACGCGAAGTTCATCCAGCTCGGTTACGACCCGAACAACACGTCGACGGTCGGCAACACGCCCGCGGCCCTGGGCAACCGGATCTTTCAGACGATCCGCGACACCTGCATGACCGACGGATCGAACGAAGTGGCGAACTACGCGCCGAACAACGGCTACGTGCCCGTCAACGAATCGCTCATCTTCGTGCTCCCCGGCACGACGATGGCGAACCCGAATCGCTGGCAGCCCCTGGCGTTCGACTTCTTCGTCGAGCAGAACGGCATCCCGGTCGGCGCGCTCGTTCAGTCGTTCGTCTGCCCGCACTGGGCCAATGTCCAGAGCTTCGCCCTCACCCGAGACAACCCCAACGACGTTTACATCGATCCGGGTCCGCCCCCGATGCTCGGCACGGCGACCGACCAGCAGTTCAAGAACGAGCACGCCCAAGTCGCGCTGTACAGCGGAACCCTGGACCCGAACGACGGCGTGACGGTCGACATTTCACCCGCGGCGGACCACAACAACCCGCTGGGAACCAACAACGGCACGGGGTATCCGGTCAACCCCATCACCGGGCTGCCGTACGCCCACAATATTGTGAAGCGTGCCGACTACGCGCGCGTGCTCGCCGAGTTCTGGGCCGACGGCCCGAACTCGGAGACCCCGCCCGGGCACTGGAACGTTGTCGCCAATCAGGTCTCCGACACGCCGGGATTCCAGAAGCGCATCGGCGGTCAGGGGCCGGTGCTCTCCGACCTTGAATGGGACGTGAAGATGTACCTCGCCATCAACGGCGCGGTGCACGACGCCGCCATCGGCGCCTGGGGCCTCAAGGGCAAGTACGACTCCGTGCGCCCGATTTCCGCCATCCGGTACATGGGTCAACAGGGCCAGAGCTCCGATCCGATGGGCCCCTCGTACAGCCCGCTCGGGTTGCCGCTGATTCCAGGCTCCATCGAGGTGATCACCGAGGAGACGACCGCGCCGGGCCAGCGCCACGAGCACCTGGCCGGATTCGAGGGCGAGATCGCCATCAAGACGTGGCAGGGTCAGCCCGAGGATCCGCTCACCCAGGTCGGCGGTGTCGGCTGGATCCGCGCCGTCACCTGGATGCCGTATCAGAAGAGCAACTTTGTCACGCCGCCGTTCGCCGGATTCACGAGCGGGCACAGCACGTTCAGCCGCTCGGCGGCGGAGGTCATGGCGTCGATCACGGGCTCGCCCTTCTTCCCGGGCGGGCTCGGCACGTACCACTTCAACCAGGGCGCGTACCTGACGTTCGAGTACGGCCCGTCGCAGACGATGGACCTGCAGTGGGCGACGTACTACGACGCCGCGGACGAGGCCGGCATTTCTCGCCTGTATGGCGGCATCCACATCGCTTCGGACGACTTCCAGGGGCGGATCATGGGGTCGACGATCGGCAAGAAAGCCATCGGCAAGGCCCTGAAGATCTACAACGGACAGATCTCCTGCCCCGCGGACTTCAACGGCTCGGGCACCGTGGGCGTCGACGACCTCTTCGGCTTCCTCGATGCGTGGTTCGCTCAGTTCCTCGCGGCGCCCGGCATGCCCAGCGCGGACTTCGACAACGATCTGGACGTCGATGTGTCGGACCTGTTCGGCTTCCTCGACGCCTGGTTCATGGCCTTCGGCAGCGGCTGCTGATCCGGCGTGTCAGGCCTTGAACTCGCGCAGGGTGTGTTCGTCCGCGCTCGCGCCGGCGCGATGCGTTCGCGATGAATCGCCTTCATTGCCGAAGCACGCCCACGCGAGTTCCTCGCCGATCGCCTGTTCCCGCGCGATGGCGTGCGCATCCGGTTCGTCGCGGCGGCGACGAAGGGTCGCGGCGATGACCGAGTCCTCCGGGTTGGGCCGGACGATCGGCGCATCCGAGCCGAACAGCAGCGACTGTCCAGGGATCAGGCCGCTCTCGATGAGTTCCTTCAGCGGCAGCACCCGGTGCAGGCGTGTCGGGAACTCCCGTTCCAGAACCGGCGCATCGGCCAGCAGGTGGCAGGGCTGCACCGAGCAGGTGACGCCGAGTTGCGCAAACCGCGGCACGTCGTGCTCGTCGATGAGTTCGCAGTGTTCGATGCGCAGGCCGCGCCCGCCCCCGAGCAACTCCCACCGGTCGAGCACGTCGCGAACCGCCGCGTCGCCGATGGCGTGCACCGCGAGTTCGAGTTCCGGCGCCAAAGCCCGCACCGCCCGCATGTGCCCGGCGAGTGTCTCGTGGGTCATCATCGCCTTGCCCCGCGGGCCGACCGTCGGGTCGGGGTGGGCGTAGGGGTGCAGCACCAGCGCCGTGCGCGAGTTGAGCGTGCCGTCGTAGAAAACCTTGGCCCCGGCGAGTCGCACACGCTCGCTCTCCCACACCTCCCGGTCGCGCAGGTCCTGAGCGAAGCGGTCCGCGGGCGCAAAGAGGCGCACGCGGACGGTCAGTCCGCCCGCGCGATCGATCTCTCCCAGCAGCGGCGCCAGCCAGGACGGCGCGTGCAGGTCGTGGACCTCGTCGAAGCCCATCGCGCCGAGCAGCTTGAGCGCGCGCAGAACATCGCGCCGTCGCTGACCCGGCGTCGGCTCGGGGGCGGCGTTCCACGCGGCGTACGCCGCCTGCTCGTGAAGCAGTCCGGTCGCGCGTCCCCGGGCGTCGACGCAGACCAGGCCGTTGGGGGCGATTGTCTGGCCGGGGCGGAGGTTCGCGGCGCGCAGCGCGGCGCTGTTCGCAACGGCGCTGTGGTGGTCGAAACTCATCACCACGACCGGGGTGTCGCCGGTCGCGCGATCGAGTTCGTCGAGCGTGGGCCATCGCGCTTCGGGCCAGGCTTCCACTCGCGCGCCGGTAGCCCGGATGAACCGAGCGCCGGCAGTACGCGCCGGTCCCCAGCAGGTGTCCGTGCCGCCGGAGACGGCGCAGGATTCGCCCGCGCGCGGCCCGGGCCCGTGCGATTCGCAGCCGCCGCCCGGGCAGGCCGCCGGCGCGCACCCCCGGGCTTCATCGGCGAGTAGGTCCAGGGCCGCCCCCAGGTCCTGGCAACGTTCGAGGCTCGGCATCGAGAGCGATTCGCCGAGCGCGCCGAGGTGGAGGTGGGCTTCACGCATCCCGCCACGGTAGGCGGGGCCTACCCTCGGACTGCCCGCCGGGGCATTTCAAGGAAGCCAAGCCACATGAATCGTCGTCTGATCGTCAGTGTCCTCGCGTGCGTCGCGGTCGCCGCGGCGCTGGTGGTTCCCTTCAACGCCAAGGCTCTCGCGACCGACGACCCGGCCAAGCAGGAGCAGAAGCCGGCGGATCAGTCGGGCAAGGCGCCGGCGACCAACGGGGGCAACGAAGCGAAGGACGACATGAAGAAGGACTCCGCACCGACGGCAGAGGCTCCCGCGGCTCCCCAGGGCGTTCCCGTGCCCGACGGGCCCGTGGTCGAGAAGAAAGAGCTCGAGGGCGGGCTGATCGTGGAGGACATCAAGATCGGCGACGGCTACGAGATCCAGCCGCACGACATCGTCGTCGCTCACTACCACGGCACGCTCAAGGCCGATCCGAAGGTCGTCTTCGATTCGTCCTTCCAGCGCGGCGAGCCGGCGCCCTTCCCCCTCGACGGCGTCATCCAGGGCTGGCAGAAGGGCGTCCCCGGCATGAAAGTCGGCGGCGTGCGCCGTCTGACCATCCCCGCGGCGATGGCGTACGGCGAGCAGTCCCCCAGCGCCGAGATCCCGGCCAACAGCGACCTGGTCTTCGTGATCCAGATGATCGACGCGGTCCAGAAGATCGACGAGAAGGAGGGGCAGGGAGATGCGGCCCAGGCGCCGTGCCTGGCGACGACCACGTACACGATCAAGGACGAGAGCGGCAAGGAGATCGCCAAGGCCGACTCGAGCAATCCGTACATCTGGTTCCCGGGCGAGATGATGGACCCGATGACGCGCCTGGACCCGATGCAGTCCGCCCTCGCCGGAATGAAGGTCGGCGGCAAGCGCAGGATCGTCATCCCGGCGCAGTGGAACAACAGCCCCCCGCAGCTCAACGTCAAGCGTCCCACCGGCGTGAAACTGGTCATCGAACTCGAGCTGACGGCGCTGCGCAACCTGCCGGGCGGCGGCGGCGGTGGTCGGCGCTGACGCCGCGGGGCCGCACCCGTGTCCGATGCACCCAGACAACTGGACCTCAAGAAAGACCGCGGCCTGACGGTCGAGTGGGCCGACGGCTCGACGAGTTATTACTCCGTCGCGTATCTGCGTCGGATGTCGCCCTCCGCCGAGATGCGCGAGCTGCGCCAGCAGCAGGCCAGCAACCCGCTCACGGTGCTGCCGTCGAGCGCGGCGGGGAGCGCGGGCCGGCCGCTGACGGTCGAGTCCGCCGAACTTGTCGGCAACTATGCCCTGCGCCTGCGGTTCTCCGACGGGCACGACACCGGCATCTACTCGTGGCAATACCTGCGGGAGATCGACCCAGCCGCCGGGAAGGGCGCCGGGCCCGAAGGGGGATGACGCGCGGCCGGGCGCGCGCGGGTATCGTGAGATCATGACCGGGCCCGGACCATCACCCGCGGATCAACCGGCGCCGCACCGGCGCGAGGACCAGACGGGCGGGCCGTTCCTGCTCACCCCGCTGCGTCAGGTGCGGGCGATCCGCGCGCAGGTCGCCGAAGGTCTGGAGCGGCTTGAAGTCCGCACGGTCGCCGATCTGATCCGCCACCTGCCGATGCGGTACGAGCGCATCGAGGCCGAATCGCCGATCGCCAGTCTGCAGGAAGGAACGATCGTCAGCGCGCGCGGTGAGATCGCGGCGACGAAGATCGCCGGCGGCCGATTCGCCGGGCGCGGGCGCTCGCGGTTCCAGGCGGTGCTGGTCGACGAGACCGGGCGGCTGGACCTGGTGTGGTTCAACCAGCCCTGGATGCAGAAGAAGATCGTGCCCGGCCAGCGCGTCCGTGTGCAAGGGCTCGCCAAGCGCTATGGCGTCGGCCTCCAGATCTCGAACCCCACGCTCCTGCCTACGGAAGACGCGGACGACGCTCCGCCCGGCGAGCGCGCGCCGGGCGACGGCCGACGCGCCGTCGGCCCCCGGATTCGCCCGGTCTATCCGGCGAGCGAAGGGGTGAGCTCCCTGCAGATCGAACTCGCGGTGGGCGCTGTGCTCGAGCGCGCGCTCCGCGAGATCGACGACCACCTCCCGCCCGAGTTCCGGAGGCAGAAGGAAGTCCTCGAACTGCGAGAGGCCTACCGGCTGATCCACGAGCCCGCGACATTGGAGGAAGCCGCCGAGGCGCGCCGGCGGCTCGCCTACGACGAACTGCTCATGCTGCAACTGGCCGTGTTCATGCGCCGCGAGCAGGTGCGCCGCTCGAGTGTGGCGCCGGCGCTCAAGTGGTCGCGGGCGATCGACGGGCATATCCGCGCCCGACTCCCCTTCACCCTGACGCCTTCGCAGGATCAGGTCATCAACGAGATCGTGCGCGACCTCGAGAAGACCGAGCCCGCCAACCGGCTCATCCAGGGCGACGTCGGCTCGGGCAAGACGGTCGTCGCGCTCTACGCCATGCTGCTCGCGGCGGCGGACAACAAGCAGGCGGCGCTCATGGCGCCCACCGAACTGCTCGCCGAGCAGCACCACGCGTCGATCGCGGCGACCCTGAAGGGCTCGAACATCCGCGTCCGCCTGCTCACCGGTTCGGTCACCGGCGCCGAGCGCCGCGACATCCTCGCGTCGGTCGCCGAGGGTACGACGGACATCCTCATCGGCACGCACGCCCTCCTGTCCGAGTCGGTCGAGTTCCGCTCGCTCGCGGTCGTCGTGATCGACGAGCAGCACCGCTTCGGCGTGCACCAGCGCGCCGCGCTGCGCTCCAAGGCCTCCGAGGACCCGCACGGGCGCGCCGTGTCGCCGCACGTGCTCGTGATGACCGCCACGCCCATCCCGCGGACGCTCGCGCTCACGCTCTTTGGCGACCTCGACGTGAGCACGATCCGCGGGATGCCGCCGGGTCGAACGCCGATCATCACGAAGGTGGTCCCCCCCAGCGCTTCGGCGGACGTCTACTCCTGGGTCCGCACGCGCATCGACGCCGGAGAACAGGCGTACGTCGTCGTCCCCGCGATCGACACCGGCGCGAGCGCGGTCGCCTCCGGCGACAGGTCCGGCGACGCCGAGCTCAACGACCTGCGCAGCGTGCAGCATCGACTGGAGACGAACGAACTCAAGGGCAAGCGCATCGCGGCGCTGCACGGCCGGCTTTCGCCCGCGACCCGGGACACCGTCATGGGCCGATTCCGCGCCGGGCTCATCGACTGCCTGGTCGCAACAACGGTGATCGAGGTCGGCGTCGATGTGCCCAACGCGACGGTCATGGTCGTCGAGCACGCCGACCAGTTCGGTCTTGCGCAGTTGCACCAGTTGCGCGGACGAATCGGGCGCGGGAGCAAACGCTCGGTGTGCGTCCTCTTCGCCGACCCGAACCCGGCGACGCCCGACGCCGCCGCCCGGATCGGCGTCATGGCCCGAACCTCCGACGGTTTCGAACTGGCGGAGAAGGACCTCGAGATCCGCGGTCCGGGCGAGGTCTTCGGGCTCCGCCAGGCGGGCGCTCCACCCCTGGTTGTGGCGGACCTCATGAACGACCGGGAACTGCTGGCGATGGCCCGGCGCGACGCCGCGGCGTGGATCGCCCGCTCACCCGAACTTCGGGGGTCGGGCGAGGAGCTCCTGCGGAAAAGACTGCTCAAGTTGCATGGGCAGTGGCTCGGACTGGGAGATGTTGCGTAAGGGCGCGATCGTTGCGCGTGTTCCATAGGCCCGCGGACATAACCGCACGACGGTCCGGATTGTTAGATCACCACCGACCGGCGCGCAGTTGTGTAAACTGCAACTGTGGAACTCTCACCATTGCACGAGCGGATGCAGGCGCTGGTCGGGGCCAAAACGTACCGCGTGATCGCCGAGATGACGGGTCAGAACGCGGAGACGGTGCGCCGGTACATGCTCGGGGCCGATCCCAGCGTCGAGTTCCTGGCCGCGCTGTGCCTCGCGACCGGCTCGAACGCCGAGTGGCTGCTCACCGGGCGCGGGCCGATGCGGCGCTCGGCGGCCCAGGCGCAGGTGCTGCAGGAGGCCAGCGCCGGCGAACTTCTGGGGGCCATGGCCAAGACGCTCGAGCGATTGGCGTCGCGCGTCGAGCGCGTGGAGGTCTACGCGCAGACGCTCGAGACTCGAATTCGGGCGATGGCTTCCGCCGAGGTTGTCGTCGGGGGCGGGGGTTGGGCGCTCGGGCACGTGACCCCAGCCCCTGCGGCCGTCCATCACGCGGGCAGGAATCATGAGCAGGTCCAAGCGGACGTCGAAATCGCAGAGCCCAGGCCCACCGCCTTCACCGACCGGGAATCCGCCTCGGCCGCGCCGTCCGGCGCTCCTGACGGGCACCCCCGCGCCCGGTCCGTTGCCGATGCTCTTGCCCAACGACCACGTGCGGATGCTTCTTGAACTGCTCCGACCGGCCTCGCCCGAGCTGGCACGGCGGTGGCTCGCGGCGTTGATGCTCGTTCCGCCCGGCGAGCGGGAGGAGGTTGTCGCGCTGGTTGAGTCGCGAATTGTGTCGGAGTACACCGCGCGCGGAGAACCGCCGAAGGCGGAGATGCTGCACTTGCATTCGCCGCCTCTGCAGAGGGAGGGCTACACCGAGCGGGTCGTGCGGAGCTATGCACGCGCCGACGGCGCCGAGCCCGCGCGGGCAGGCGGATCGACCCCGGCGGCCGGTGTGTGAAACGTTGAGTGGCTCGACGCCGCGGACGAGAACTAGAGGATCAGCCAGACCACGATCGCGGCCAGCATCCCGATCATGAACGCGAACCCCCACCAGCCCCCGGTCTCGCCGACAGTTCGTACCCACGACAGGTCGAGGATTCCCAAGCCGCCGATCCACCCCGGCACGCGCGTGCGCGACTTGATCTCCTCGTTCCGGGCTTTGCGCCGGGTGTCGGATGCGAGCGCTTCCCCCAGCCGCCGCTGCGCCTCGTCGGGCGAGCGGCCGGTGACTTGCTCGTAGAGATTCGGATCGATGGCCATGGCGAACTTCCCGCTTTCGAACGCCCTCGGACAATCATTCGGTGATCGAAGCTTCTGCTTTCACGGCAGAACGCCCATCGGCCCTGGGCTTTGGGCGCCGGGCTCGGACTTGCCCGGATCTTCGAAGGCGGTCAATCGGGCTTCACCGTCGTGACGTAGCGAGGCTTGGGCGGATCGCCCGCCATCTCCACCACGACCGCGGCCTTGGTCGCGTCGCGGTTCGAGTTGATCGTGATCTCGCCCGTCACGCCGGGGAACTTCTTGGTGTCGGCGATGGCGTTCCGAAGGTCGCGACCGTCGAGCGACTTGGCCCGCTTCATCGCGTCGAAGAGGATCTTCGCGGCGTCGTAGCCGAGCGCCGCAAGGCCGTCGGGCGTGGCGCCCTTGTACTCGGCCTGATATTTCTTGATGAACTCCTGGACACGGGCGTCCTTCTGGTCGGGCGCGTAGTGATTGGTGTAGAAGCACCCCTCGATCGCGTCC
>CALMQD010000567.1 GCA_937871415.1 uncultured Phycisphaerales bacterium
GGGTAACTTCCAGCGGCGGCTGCTTTCCTTTCGCCGCGACAACCCTCAGTGAGTTGGCGGGCGTCCACGCCAGCCCCGATGGGCGGGCCTTATTCGTCAACATCCAGCGTCCCGGGACCATGCTCGCGATTCACGGCCCCTTCAGGAGTCTGAACGCGTGATCGGCCCCGTTCTCGGGAGACACCGGCTCTGAAGGGAGGTTGATCCACCGACCCGGGAGGACTACCCTTGCCGGTCCGCGGAATGGTCCGATTGCGGCCCGCGCGGAGAGTTTTTTCTGAAGTGGCTGGAAGGCAAAGGGTTAGGCATGTCGATCACTGCGGAGCAGCGTAAGGAAGCCGTGGGAACGTACCGCGTTCACGCCAAGGACTCCGGTTCCCCGGATGTGCAGATCGCGCTCCTCACGACGCGCATCAACGAACTGACCGGCCACCTGCAGACGCACAAGAAGGACAACGCCAGCCGCCGCGGCCTGGTGCTGATGGTTTCCAAGCGCAACCGTCTCCTCAAGTATCTGGCCCGCACAGAGCCGGAGCGCTACACGTCGCTCATCGGGCGACTCGGCCTGCGCAAATAACGAGATTCTTCGGGCCCGCGCGTCCAGCGACGCACGGGCCTTTTCGGTTTTGGGCTTTGCCTGTGTTCTCGCGATCCGGTTGTGCGCGGGGAGCAAGGCCCACCCAGCGGCGGTTCGTTCGGCCTCACGTGCTGAGGTGGCAGTGGGCAGCCCGCAGTCGACGACTGCGACCTGCCTTCTGCCTCTAAAGTTACGAGGGTCGAGCGCCCCGCCTTCACAATCCGAGCCGTCGCAGCCGCACGCTGCGTTTCGTGTTGCCGCACTCGCCGTCGGTTCCGCCGGGCGAGCGCGGCGAGGGTGCAGCGGGGTCTTTCCCTCTCGCCCGCTCCACGGGCGCGATCGCGCGAGCGACAGTCGGGTGTGCTCACCACCAACCCGGCGCCCGGGGCGCCGGAGACGAGAGGCAGAAGCATGACGCATATCAAGGTTCAACGAGAGATCGCGGGCCGCACGCTCACCATCGAAACCGGCAAAGTCGCCAAACTGTGCGACGCGGCGGTGATGGCCCACTACGGCGGCACCACGGTGCTCGCGACGGTCGTCCGCGCCAACCCGCGCGACGGCATCGATTTCTTCCCGCTCACGGTCGACTACCGCGAGAAGACCAGCGCCGCGGGCAAGTTCCCCGGCGGCTTCCGCAAGCGCGAAGGACCGCCGAGCGAGAAGGAAATCCTCACGATGCGGATGATCGATCGCCCGATCCGTCCGCTCTTCCCCGACGGGTTCATGGACGAGATCCAGGTCCAGGTCTTCGTGATGAGCCACGACGGCGAGAACGACTCGGACATCCTGGCCTGCACCGCCGCCTCCGCCGCGCTCGCGATCTCCAGCGCTCCCTTCGAGGGTCCGACGGCGACGGTCCGCATCGGACGCGTCCACACCGACGACGGCCTGCGCTACGTCACGAACCCCACCGTCAGCCAGCTCGACTTCTCCGACCTGGACATGGTGCTCGCCGGCCACAAGGACGGCATCAACATGATCGAGGTCGGCGCCGCCGAGGTTGACGAGCCCGGCGTGCTCAAGGCCATGGAGGCGGGGTACGAGGCGATCAAGGAAACCCTCGCGCTCATCGACGAACTCGTCGCCAAGGCCGGCAAGCCCAAGGTCGCCGGCGAGCGCATCCTGCCCGCACCCGAGATCGTTGAGTTCGTCAAGAAGACCGTCTCCGCCGAACTCACCGAGGCCCGCAAGGTCAAGAGCAAGAAGGAGCGTTCGGAACGGGTCGACGCGATCCTCAAGAACCTCCTCGACACGCACTTCCAGCTCAACGCGACCGGCACGTACGACGCGTACGCCACGAGCGTCAAGCGCCGCGCCCAGGCCAAGGACGCCTTCCGTCGCCTCGAAGAGAAGATCACCCGCCGCCTGATCGTCGAGCAGGGCACCCGCGCCGACGGGCGCAAGCCGCGCGAGATCCGCCCCATCGAGTCCGCCGTCGGCATCTTCCAGCGGACGCACGGCTCGGCCTTCTTCCAGCGCGGCGAGACGCAGAGCCTCGTCTCGGTCACGCTCGGCACCGGCAAGGACGAGCAGATCATCGACGGCCTGCTCCCCGAGTACAGCAAGAAGTTCCTGCTGCACTACAACTTCCCGCCCTTCTCCACCGGCGAGGCCAAGCGCATCACCGGCCCCGGTCGGCGCGAGATCGGTCACGGGGCGCTCGCCGAGCGCTCGCTGCTCGGCGTCCTGCCGACCCCCGACGAGTTTCCCTACACGATCCGCGTCGTCTCGGACATCACCGAGTCGAACGGCTCATCCTCGATGGCCTCGGTCTGCGGCGGCTGCCTGGCGCTCATGGACGCCGGCGTGCCCATCCGCGCGACGGTCGCCGGCATCTCCGTCGGCCGCTTCGCCGACGACAACGACCAGAACGAGGTCTTCGTCACCGACATCATCGGCGAAGAGGACTTCTTCGGCGACATGGACTTCAAGGTCTCGGGCACTCGCACCGGCATCACCGGCATCCAGCTCGACCTGAAGACCCGCGGTCTCACGCTCGCTCAGGTCGAGAAGATCTTCGAGCAGGCCAAGCAGGGCCGCCTCGAGATCATCGACATCATGGAGCGGTGCATCCCCAAGCCGCGTCCCGAGATCTCCCTCCTCGCCCCGCGGCTGGTCACGCTCACCATCAACCCCGAGAAGATCGGCAAACTCATCGGGCCCGGCGGCAAGACGATCCGCGGCCTGCAGGAGAAGTACGGGGTGACGATCGACGTCGAGGACGACGGCACCGTCATGGTCGCGGCGCCCAACGGCGACGCGATCGCGCTGGCCCGTTCCGAGATCGAAGCGCTGTGCGAAGAGATCAAGGTCGGGACGATCTACACCGGCAAGGTGGTCTCGACCAAGGACTTCGGCGCCTTTGTCGAACTCGCCCCCGGGACCGACGGCATGTGCCATATCTCG
>CALMQD010000568.1 GCA_937871415.1 uncultured Phycisphaerales bacterium
TGCCGCGACGCGCGTCCTGCCCCGAGATCCGTACGGCGATGCCGTCGAGCAGCAGCGTTCCGAACGCCAGGGACTCGGCATCGGCGTAGCTGATCTGCTTGGTCTTGGGGAGCGATGCGCGCCCGGCGAGCAGCGACGTGAGCTTGGGGTTGAGGTTGAAGCCGTCGGGCACGCCGCCCAGCGCGGTGCAGACTTCCGCGAGCGTCTTCATGGGCACGCCGGTCTGCACCGGATCGAACGTGTATTGTCCGGTGATGCCCTTCCACCGCCAACCGCCGGGCTCGATCGCCGGATCGCACGGGCTCGAGCGGGCCGTCTTCTGCGCCGCTTCGAGCATCTGGCTCATGCGGTCGGACATCGCCTGCACGTCGGCCGGGGTCAGCACGCCCTCGTTCTGGAGCGACTGCGCGTAGTTCTTGAGCACCGACTCGTTCTGCTGTCGCTGAACGAGCGTGGTCAGGTGCGGCTGCGTGAAGGAGGCCTCGTCCTGTTCATTGTGCCCGTACTTGCGATAGCAGACCAGGTCGATGAAGATGTCCTTCTTGAACCGCTGGCGGTATTCCATCGCGATCTGGCCGCAGGTCACCACCGCCTCCGGATCCTCGCCGTTGACGTGCAGCACCGGGGCCTCGATCATCATCGCGATATCGGTGCAGTAGCGGCTCGTGCGGGCGTCTTCGGGGCCCGTGGTGAAGCCGATCAGGTTGTTGATCACCGCGTGGATGCAACCGCCGACCCGGTAGCCTTCGAGCTGGGAGTAGTTCAGGGTCTCGCCCACCGCGCCCTGGCCGATGACCGCGGCGTCGCCGTGGATCAGCAGCGGCATGATGCGTGAGCGCTCTTTCGTGTCGTTGGCCAGCCGCTGCTTGGCGCGGCAGCGTCCGAGCACCACGCCGTTGACCGACTCGAGGTGGCTGGGGTTGCTCGCCATCACGAGTTTCATCGTCTTGCCGGATGAGAACCGGCGCGAGCTCGAATAGCCGCGGTGGTACTTCACGTCCCCGCCGCCCTGTACGAGCGAGGCCCACGCGTCCTCGAACTCGGTGAAGATCTGTTCGAGCGTCTTGCCGAGGATGTTGTGGAGGACATTGAGACGCCCGCGATGGGCCATGCCCATCACGGTCTCCTCCACGCCCATCTCGCTGGCCGCCTCGATGATCCGGTCGAGCAGGATGATGAGCGACTCGGCCCCCTCGAGGGAGAACCGCTTCTCGCCGGGGTAACGCGCCTGCAGGAACCGCTCGAAGACCTCCGCCTTGATGAGCCGGTCGAGCAGGTGCGCCTTCTGCCCGCGCTCGAGCTCAAACCGGCCCGAGTTGCGCTCGCACCGCTGGATGAGCCAGCGGCGTTCGTCCTGGTTCGTGACGTACCCGAACTGCACGCCGATCGACTGGCAGTAGGTCCGGGTGAGGAACGTCACCAGTTCACTCAGCGTCGCTGTCGGCGCCAGCGGGGTGGTGTCGGTCTGGATGGCACGCTGCAGATCGCCCGGGCGCAGCCCGTGCCACTCGAGCGTCAGGGTCCGCGGATGCCCGGGCTCGCGCCCGAAGGGGTCGGTCTTGGCCGCCATGTGGCCGTCGTTGCGGTAGGCCTCGATGAGCCCCAGGACGCCGGCGTAGAAGCGGAGCGAATCGGCGGAGGTTGCCTCCCCCCCGCTGCCGCCCGTGCCCGGGCGCGTCATCGCCAAGTCGAACCCCGCGAAGAAGGAGCGCAGATCGTCGCTCACCGAGTTCGGATCGACCTTCCACGAGGCGTACTGCTGGTCGAGGTACTCGGCGTTCCAGGCGTTGACGGCCGACGAAACGGCCTTGAGAGCAGACATGCACAAACCCCTGCCTGATGGCTTCGGGCGGATCGAAAACGCGGCGTAGCCCCGGCTGCGGGGCCGGTTTGCGGCCCCGAGGACCGGGAACTTGGATCGTACGCCCCTAGCAATCGACCAGATGCGATTCGGCCAACACCCGCGCCACCTGGAAACACCGTCAAGAGGTCGGCTCGCCAGGCGGTGTCGAGCCCGCCCGCCGATCGGTGACCGAGCCGAAACAACCTCTTTTGGTTACCGTACAAGATCCGATCTTTACAATCTTCACGAACCCTTGACCGTGCCGCAGAGCCGTTGCAAAGCGGGCGTTCGTAGCCTCTGTCGCACCGGGGGGATGAGACCAACAGCAATCAGGAGGATCAGGAATGAAGCTCAAACTCGGACAGTGGGCGGCGTTGGCGGCCCTGGCGGTTTCGGCCTCCGCGGGCATGGCCCGGGCGGCGGAAAAGGTCGTGAAGGTCGATGGCTCGTCCACGGTCGCGCCCGTTTCCGAAGCGACCGCCGAAGAGTTCCAGAAGACGATGAAGGACGTCAAGGTCACGGTCGGCACGTCCGGGACCGGCGGCGGCTTCAAGAAGTTCTGCCGCGGCGAGACCGACATCTCCGACGCCTCCCGCCCGATCCAGCAGAAGGAAATCGACGAGGCAAAGAAGAACGGCATCGAGTTCATCGAACTGCCCATCTGCTTCGACGCCCTGACCGTCGTCATCAACAAGGACAACACCTGGGCCGACACGATGACGGTCGACGAGCTCAAGAAGCTCTGGGAGCCGGACGCGGCCGGGAAGATCACCAAGTGGAACCAGATCCGCCCCGAGTGGCCGGACGCCAAGATCGAGCTCTACGGCCCGGGCACCGACTCGGGCACGTTCGACTACTTCACCGAGGCCGTGAACGGCAAGAGCAAGGCCAGCCGTCCGGACTACACCGCCAGCGAGGATGACAACATCCTGGTCAAGGGCGTCGAGGGCTCGAAGAACGCCATCGGCTACTTCGGCTTCTCGTACTACATGGCCCACAAGGACCGCCTCAAGGCCGTCAAGATTGACTGGAAGCAGAACAAGAACGGGCCGGTCGAGCCGAGCAAGGAGAACGTGATCAAGGGCACGTACCAGCCGCTGAGCCGTCCGCTGTTCATCTACGTGAACAAGAAGTCGGCGCAGACCAAGCCCGAGGTGCGCAAGTTCGTCGAGTTCTACCTGAACAACGTCTCGAAGCTCGCGGAAGAAGTGAAGTACGTTGCGCTCCCCGAGGCCGCGTACGAAATGGCCAAGAGCCGCTTCGCCAAGCTCGAGACGGGCACGGCCTTCGGCGGGCACTCCGAGGTCGGCATGTCGATCGAGGAACTCATGAAGAAGCCCCTGCAGAACTGACCTTGTCGATTCCCGGCGCCGCCGGGAACGATCGCGTCAGACTCGGTACAACTCTCCGCGGGCGTCGGAAGGCGACCGCGGGGTTTCTCAGGCCCGATCGCCCGCCCTTGTTCACTGCATGACGACGGCCCCCTCCAGTTCTTTCGATCCCCTGGCCGAAAGACGCGGCGGCGGGGTGGGCGCGGCCAATCTGAAGCCGCTCCCGGCGTTCCGCACGTCGCGCCCCGGCGACAAGGTCGTCGAGGCGCTGCTGCTCATGGCCGCCGTCGCCGGCGTCTTCATCACGACGGGCATTGTCTACATCCTGCTGACCGAGTCGTGGCCCTTCTTCGAGAAGGTCTCGCTCGGCGAGTTTCTCACCTCGACGCGCTGGACGCCCCAGTTCGACGATGCGCACTACGGCATCCTGCCGCTGGTCGCCGGAACGGTGACCACGACCATCATCGCACTCTCGGTGGCGCTCCCCGTCGGCCTGGTCCTCTCGCTGTGGCTCAGCGAGTTCGCCCCGCCGAAGTTCCGCGAGTTCATCAAACCCGTGCTCGAACTGCTCGCGGCGGTGCCGACGGTGGTGTACGGGTACTTCGCGGTGCAGTTCGTCAGCCCGCTGCTCCAGCAGGGCTTCAGAGCCGTGGGCTCGGACCTCTCGACTTTCAACATGCTCAGCGCGGGCCTGGTGATGGGCGTGATGATCATCCCGTACATCTCGTCGCTCTCCGAGGACGCGATGCGCTCGGTGCCCATGATCCTGCGCGAGGGGTCGTACGGCATGGGGGCCAACCGCGTGCAGACCGGCGTCAAGGTCGTCCTCCCGGCGGCGCTGTCCGGCATCGCCGCGGCGTCGATCCTCGCGGTCTCCCGCGCCGTCGGGGAGACGATGATCGTTGCGATCGCGGCGGGCCAGCAGCCCACGTTCACGTTCAACCCCAAGGAACAGGCCGCGACCATCACCGCGTACATCGTTCAGGTCACGATGGGTGACCAGCCGCACGGCACGACCGGGTATCAGTCGATCTTCGCGGCGGGCCTGGCGCTCTTCACGATGACGCTGGGGTTCAACCTCGTCGGCATCTATCTTCGCCGGCGCTTCCGGGAGGCGTACTGATGAGCGCCATCCCCGGTGAAAACGGCCGCCCGTGGACCGCGCTCCCGGCGCCGCCGCTCGAACGTGTTCTGCGCCGCAGCCAGTTCTCGGACAAGTTCTTCACGATCCTGGGTTGGGTGCTCATGTCGCTGGCCCTGCTGGTGCTGGGGCTGCTGGTCGTGAACCTGGCCAAGGACGGACTGGCGCGGATCAACTGGCAGTTTCTCACGAGTTTCCCGTCGCGTAAGCCGGCGGAAGCGGGGATCAAGTCGGCCTGGGTTGGCTCGCTGCTGGTGATGCTCGTCACGGCGGCGACAGCGATCCCTGTCGGCATCGCTGCGGGCATCTACCTCGAGGAATACGCCCGCAAGAACTGGTTCACGACGATCATCGAGGTCAACATCTCGAACCTGGCGAGCGTGCCGTCGATCATTTACGGTCTGATGGCGCTCGGGCTGTTCATCTACAAGTTCGAGGACTGGTTCGGCGCCAAGGACGACGATGTCACGGGCCTCGGGCACAGCATTATCACCGCCGGGCTGACGCTCGCGCTGCTGGTCCTGCCGATCGTCATCGTCGCGACGCGCGAGGCCCTGCGGGCGATTCCCCAGGCGATCCGGGAGGCGGCGTACGCGCTGGGCGCGAGCCGCTGGCAAGTGATCCGGCACCACCTGCTCCCCTACTCGATGGGCGGCATCTCTACGGGTGTGATCATCTCGCTGAGCCGCGCGATCGGCGAGACCGCGCCGCTCGTGACAGTCGGCGCATTGGCCTATGTGGCGCTCGTCCCTCCGTACCCGTTCCAGGCCAAGTCCTGGAACGGCGACGAGGACGTCGTCCTGGTCGGGTCGGTCACGACCCCGTTGTCGCAGATCAAGACGCAGAAGGCCGTCGACGACAGCCCGTCGCCCGAAGCCGCGCCGGCGCTGGCGGTCGCGCCGGGCACGCTCTCGCTCCTGATCCGCCATGAGGAGGACCGGTCGAAGTCTCGGCCGGTTGAGGTCGATATTCCCGTTCGGCCGGATGAACCTCTGGGCACGCTGATCGCGAGCGTTGAGAACGTCGAAGGACTGCGTGCGGAGTTCGACGAGTATTCGACGTTTCACATCGTCGCTGAGCCGGGTGTTCGCTGGCGCGTGAAGAAAGACACCTCGGGCCTGGTCGCCGCGACCGGACTGCCCGCGGGCGGTGGGGTCTTCGGCCCGCTCGAGTGGGTCCACTCGCCCTACACCGTGCTGCCCATCCAGATGTTCAACTGGGTGTCACGACCGGACCCGGCGTTCCTGAATAACGCCGCGGCTGCGGGGTTGGTCCTGATGTTCGCAACCCTCGGCATGAACGCCGGGGCGATCGTGGTCCGGGCGCGGATGAGGAGGCGGATCAAATGGTGAGCGTCATGCCACGCGGACAGGCGGACGGTTCCCGGGTGGGGCTCCGCGCGTCCGGCGCGATGGTCGAGCCCCGGTTACCATCTGCCTCCACGCCGGGCGGGGGCGCCGGCGCCGCCGGGGACGCGATGCCGCAACACGCCGCCCACAATCCGTACGCCGGCAGGATCCTCAAGGCCGAGGTCAAGGACTTCAGTTTCTACTACGGCGGCACCGTCAAGGCCGTGAAGCACGTTTCGCTGCGGATCCCCCAGAACTCGGTGACGGCCCTCATCGGTCCCTCGGGGTGCGGCAAGACGACCCTGCTGCGGTGCTTCAACCGCATGCACGACCTCTACCCGGGCAACAAGTACGAAGGCTCGATCACGCTCCTGCCCCAGGGGCTGAACGTCGTCGATCGCCGGACCAGCGCGCTCGAGATGCGCATGCGCATCAGCATGGTCTTCCAGAAGCCCAATCCCTTCCCCAAGTCGATCTTCGAGAATGTCGCGTACGGCCTGCGTCTCCGGGGCGTGCGGAGCCGCGCCGAGATCGAGGCCCGTGTCGAGAACGCCCTGCGCTCCGCGGCGCTGTGGGAGGAAGTGAAGGACCGGCTGAACAAGCCCGGGTACGCGCTCTCGGGCGGTCAGCAGCAGCGCCTGTGCATCGCGCGCGCGCTGGCGACGGACCCCGAGATCGTGCTGTTCGACGCGCCGACCTCGGCCCTCCACCCCATCGCGACC
>CALMQD010000569.1 GCA_937871415.1 uncultured Phycisphaerales bacterium
CGAGTCCGCAGGTTGCTGGGCGTGCACGCGGAGTCCGGAGCGGGCGGGTCCACCGAGCGAGCCGCGCGGGGCGTGCTCGGTGGTTTCGTGCTGGAACTGAGCGACGGCTCGCCGCTGCTCTGGGCGGGGAGCGTCCGCGCTCGCGGGGGTGACGGCGCCTCCGCCGGGCGTTCGGGCCTGCTGCTGGTCTTCACCAGCGCGATGGACCTGGACTGGTCGGACCTCCCGGCGAAGCCGCTCATGGTGCCGTTGATGCAGGAACTGGTGCGTCAGGGCGTCGCGGAAGCGGGCGCGGACCGATCCGCGCGGGCGGGCGAGCGCATCGTTGCGCCGTTGAGTTCCGGAGAGTTGGTCCGCGTGAGTCTGGCGGACGCACTCTCGCCGCCCGCTGGCAGCGCCGGCGGGTCGGCGCCGGCCCGCGGAGTGAGCGAAGAGCACGAGGGCGCGACGGAGACCCGTCTGGCGATCAGGCAGGGCCTCTCGGACGAGCCCGTGCGGAGCGCCGGCGTCTTCCGCGTCCTCGACGACCGGGGCGGCGCGCGCGGCACGTTGGTGGTGAACGCCGACGTCGCCGGATCGCGCACCCAGGCCCAGCCGCGCAGGCTGATCGCGACGGCGCTGCTCTCGGCCGTGCCCGACGCCGCAACCGGCGGCGCCGATCCGGAATCCCGTATTGTCTGGCTCGGCGGGGGCGACGCGGGCACGACGCCATTCGGCTCCGGTGAGTCCGGCAGCCCCGGTCAGGAGCGAGGGACGACGGTCGATGCGCCGGGCGCAGTCGCCGCGATCTTCGGCGCGCCGGCGCAGGACTCGGGGTGGTCGGTCTGGCTGCTGGTCGCGGTGCTGGGGCTGGCGCTGGCGGAACTGGCCCTGGCGCGCTGGGCTTCGCACGCGTCGGTCACGAGCAAGGACTCGTCGGTCA
The DNA here is from genome assembly GCA_937871415.1 of uncultured Phycisphaerales bacterium. Lineage (GTDB taxonomy): Bacteria > Planctomycetota > Phycisphaerae > Phycisphaerales > UBA1924 > JAHBK01. The sequence continues at coordinate 923 of CALMQD010000569.1, forward strand.
CGCTCATGCTCCGGCGCATCGGGGTGATGCCGGGCGCGGGTGTGCCGAGCATCGTCGGTTCGGCCACCGCGGGCGTGCTCGCGGGCGAGAACGATCCGGACGAGTCGGCGGGGCGGATCGCGGGCGGGGAGCGCGGGGAGGGCGGCGCGTGAGCGAACTGTGGCGATGGCTCCTGGGCCTCGAGCGCCTCTCCCCTTCGGACGCGGGGGTGGAGTTCGGCTTTGCGCACGCGCTCCCGCTGTGGGCCTGGGCGCTCGTCGCCCTCGCCGCGGTCGCTGTCGCCTGGCGTTCGTACACGCGGCTCGAGGGCGCTCGCTGGGCGCGGTTCGGGCTGGGGCTGCTGCGGTCGGCGCTGCTGGTGCTGCTGGCGCTGCTCATCGCCGGCCCGCGCCTGACGCGCACGCACGAGATCGAAGAGAAGGACTGGGTGCTGGTGCTGGTGGATCGCTCGGCGTCGATGAACATCCGGGACGCGGCCGAGACGGGGGGGGGCGGCGCGACGGTGACGCGCGATGCGCTGGCGCGCCGGGCGCTCGACGCCGCGGCCCCGGCGCTCGCCGAGCTCGCGCACGAGCGGGTTCTGGTCTTCATGGGTTTCGACGCGGGCGCCTACGAGTTGCGCGCGACCGATGGGCGGGTCGAACTGGGCGAGGCGGCGGGACGGCGTACGGACGTCGGGCGCGCCCTGGAACAGGCCCTCGCCCGGGCGTCGGCCCGTCCGATCTCGGGCGTGGTGATCCTCTCCGACGGGCGATCGGCCGAAGAGCCGACCCGCGCGCTGCTCCGCCGGCTCGAAGCCGAGAAAGTCCCGGTCTTCAGTGTGGCCCTGGGCAACCCCGAGGGCGTCACGGACGTGGCGGTGCGCCGGGCCGATGCGCCGCGCTCGGCGTTCGCCAATGACTCCGTGCCGGTGCAGGTCGAACTCTCCCGCGTGGCGCCGCAGGCGCCGGGCGGTGCTCCGGCCCGGACGCTCGCGGGAGTGTCCGTGGTCGAACTGGTCGACCTGGCGAGCGGCGAGGTGCTCGACACGCAGCGTGTCGAGTGGTCAAAGGTCGCCGCGTCGGGTGAAGCGCCGCCGACCGGCGCTGATGCGCCGTCGACGGGCGCGGCGCCGACGGAGCAGAGCACGAGCGTGCGGCTGGTGAGCCGGGCCGGCGCCGCGGGCAAGGTGCGTTGGGGCGTGCGCGTTCGACCCGCGGGCCCATCGGACGCGGTCAACGGCTCGGGGGGGCCGAGCGCCCCGACGACCGGCGCGCTCCCGGACCTCATCGAGTCCAACAACAGCGCCGAGTTCAGCGTGGAACTCGTGGACCGCCCGCTGCGCGTGCTGTACATCGACGGCTATCCGCGCTGGGAGTACCGCTACCTCAAGAACCTGCTGGTTCGCGAGCCGAGCCTGTCGTCGGCGGTGCTGCTCCTCTCGCCGCGTCGCAAGTACCTCCAGGAAGGGACGATCATCCTCGACAGCCTGCCGCGATCGCCGGAGGAGTGGGCCAACTTCGACGTGGTGGTGCTGGGCGATCTGTGGCCGGGGATGTTCACGACCGAGCAACTCATGCAGATCAAGGAGCGCGTCTCGCTCTCGGGGATGGGGCTGGTATGGATCGGCGGGGAAGGATCGACCCCGGCCGCCTGGCGCACCACGCCGCTCGCCGATCTGCTTCCGTTCACCCTGAGCGCGTCGGACGGCGTCGCCGACGGGGCGGGCGGCGCAGAAGGCGGCGGGTTGCCTGCGTACGACG
>CALMQD010000570.1 GCA_937871415.1 uncultured Phycisphaerales bacterium
GCGCGTCGACATCTCCCCCAGAGGGAGAGAGGAGAAAACACGAAGGCCGCACCGGTCTGGAGATCGGGGCCACCAAAGGCCTGAAGTGGCGGAGTGGCAGGGGTGCGAAGTGGCGGAAGGGGGAAGCGGACGGGACGTGGGGGCTACCAGCGTTCTTCGTCGTTCTTGGGCGACATGGGCCAGACAGTGGAGGCGACGCGGTTGATGGTCGTGCCGCCCTGAGTGTTATTCACGGTGAAGCGGAGGAAGTCGTGGGGGAATGAGAGTGTGGGGCGGCTGACTTCGTCGAGGCGGGCGGAGTGTTCGGGTGAGAGTTGGAGGTTGAGTGCGTCGAGGTTGTCGTCGAGTTGCTTGAGCGTGCGTGCGCCGATGATGACGGAGCCACCACCCCCTCCGCCTCCGATGCCGTGCGTGTTGGAGCGAGCGCCGAGGCCGGTGTGGACGGAGCCGGGCGCGACTCCGGGGCGCTGCTGGACCCAGGCGAGGGCGACGTGGGCGGGGGTGGTTTGGAGATCGGCGGCGATGGCGCGGAGTTCGTCGATGATGCGGAAGTTGCGATCAGTGAGGTGATTGGCGACCCAGGCGCCGCGACCGCCGCCGCCGTCTTCGGTGGTGATGGCCTGGCCGGCCGCGGCCTTCTGGGCGTCGGCGCGGGTGTATTTGCCGGTGAGCACGCCGCCGCGGAGCGGGGACCAGGGCGTGACGCCCAGGCCCATCTCAACGGCCATGGGGATGAGGTCGCCTTCGACTGAGCGCTCGGCGAGCGAGTATTCAATCTGGAGCGCCACGAGCGGGGCCCAGCCCCGGAAGTCGGCGATGGTCTGCGCGTGGGCGCAAATCCATGCGGGTGTGTCGGAGAAACCGATGTAGCGGACCTTGCCGGCGCGGACGAGGTCGTCGAGCGCGCGCATGGTCTCTTCGATCGGCGTGTGCCGGTCGTGGAAGTGCATCCAGTAGAGGTCGATGGTGTCGAGGCCGAGGCGGCGGAGCGACTGCTCGCACTGCTGGATGACGGCCTTGCGCGATGCGCCGCCGCCGTTGGGGTCGCCGGGGTAGAGGTTGCCCATGAACTTGGTGGCGACGACGAGCCGGTCGCGGAAGTTCACGCCGTGCGCGCCGCCGTGGTGTGATGAGCGCGCGGAGCGGGCCTTGATCCAGTCACCGATGATGCACTCGGAGTGACCCTTGGTGTAGATGTTGGCGGTGTCGAGGAAGTTGCCGCCGCGTTCGACGAAGCGGTCGAGGATGGCGAAGGACTCTTCGGGCGTCGAGCCCCAGCCCCAGTCGAGGCCGAAGGTCATGGTGCCGAGGCAGTGCGGCGAGACGCGCAGGCCGGAACGGCCGAGCGTGACGTAGTCGGTGAGGGGCATGGGGAACCGTACCGGTGCGCGCGGTGCGCGTGGTGCGGGCGGTTGTGAAATGTGGTTCACCGAGCGCGGCCGCTGCGAAGGTTCGGGACGCGCCGGATGGGTCGGGCGGGGTGCTGGCGCGTAGAAGTTGGAGCGGTTACATGGACCTGCTGTAAAAGTTTGTCAAATATGGACTTGCAGAGGTTTCAAAGTGGAGCCAATGGCGCGATTATCCCCACTAAAGGGTGGCGTTTGGGTGTGGCGCGGGTTAGAGTGCTGGCAGAGGAGGCAACATGCGCTGGTTGCGCGAGTTTCGCTCGAAATGGGTGCCGGTTGCGGCCGCGGGGATGGTCTTGGCGGGTGCTGCGGCGGCGGCGCGCGCGGAAACGCCCCCCCAGTTTGTGCCCCTGGGCGATCTGCAGGGCGGGGCGTTCGCGAGTTTCGCGTTCGGGGTGAGCGGGAACGGGCAGGTGGTGGTGGGGATGGGGACGCCGTCGTCGGGGTCTGCGGCGTTTCGCGCGACCAGCCAGGGAATGTTCGTCGTGTCGGGCGGGAGCGGCAACGCGACGCTTTCGGCTTGGGGCGCGAGCAAGGACGGGAGCATCATCGTGGGGCGGGTGCTGAGCGCGGCGGGGAACGGCGCGTTCCGCTGGCAGTTGAACGTCGGCGCGACGGTGCTGGGCGATCTGCCGGGGGGGACGTACGACGCGATCGCGTACGGTGTGAGCGCCGACGGGAGCGTGGTGGTGGGGCAGGGTCGCTCGGCGAGCGGGACCGAAGCGTTCCGTTGGACGAGCGCGGGCGGGATGGTGGGGCTGGGCGATCTGTTCGGCGGGATCTTCGACAGCCGCGCTTGGGATGTCAGCGCCGACGGCACGACGGCGGTGGGTTCGGCGGCTTCGGCGGAGGGCACGGTGGCGGTGCGGTGGGTGGGGACGGGCGCGGCGCAGAGCCTGGACTACTTGCCGGGCCTGATCTCGCCGCGGTTCAGTTCGGCGCAGGGTGTGAACCGGGACGGCTCGGTGATCGTGGGGTACAGCACGTCGGTGTTCGGGTACGAGGCGTTCCGGTGGACGCAGTTCACCGGGATGGTCCCCTTGGGCGTGATCCCCGGGTACGAGAACTCGTACGCGCTGGCAACGAGCGGGGACGGGAACGTGATCGTGGGGTACTGCGACTCGGCGCTGGTCCAGAGCACGGCGATGGTGTGGTCGCCGGCGTTCGGGATCGAGCCGTTGTACGACCGATTGGTGGCCCAGGGCGTAACGAATCTGGCGGGGTGGACCCTCTTGAGCGCGACGGGCGTGTCGAGCGATGGGCGCGTGATCGTCGGGACGGGGATCGATCCGATGGGTCAGTCGCAGGCGTGGAAAGTCGTGTATCCGGCGTGCCTGGCGGACTTCGACGGGATCGACGGGATTACGGTGACGGACCTGTTCCTGTTCCTGGACGCGTGGTTCGCGCAGTTCGGGCAGTTGCAGCAGCCGCTGCCGGCGCCGCTGCTGACGGCGGATGTGGTGCGGGACGGGGTGGTGGATGTGAGGGACCTGTTCGAGTTCCTGGACAAGTGGTTTGATGGGTGCGGGGTGTGACCGGGGACGGGGGAAATGACAGCGCGGCCAAGGGATGGAGCGGGGGAGTGAAACGGCGGAGAGGTTGGGCAGCGGCCGCGTGGCGAGTGGGCGGGGTGTATGAGCGGGAGAGGGTCGGGACCGGGCCGGGGCGAAGGTGGTGTGGGAATCAGCCGATATCGGGAGTGGGACGGGGACGACGGGCGCGGCTATGATGGGCGTGCCCGTGGCGCAGGCCGCGGGCTTCGAGGCGTCGGCCGCGGACGCGGACAAGTGCATGACGAGCGTTGGTGATTGAATCGGAGACCGGGGTGTAGCG
>CALMQD010000571.1 GCA_937871415.1 uncultured Phycisphaerales bacterium
CAGTTGCGTCGTCACTTCGCACTGCGCCTGGAAGCAGCACGCGCCGAGCGCAACCTGGCCGCACGGCACCGCGCCGCAAACCTCACCGAGAAAGAAATCTCCGCTGCACTCATCTCGCGTAGACGTGAAGCACACGCCGGCGACGCAACACGCACCATCGGTCGCGACGGCGCATGGCTCGGCGGTGCACGGCGTATTCGGGAAGAAGGAGGCACCGGCCGGGCACGTACTGCTCGACGTAAAACTGCACTCACCACCCACGCAGCAGGCGCCTGAGACGACCACCTCGCACGTGTCTTCGGGGGACGTGCAGGCCTCCCCGGAAACGAACACTCCGCCCGCCGCGTCGCACTGTTCCTGGGTCACCGTCCGGCACCCGCGGCCGTCGGGCAGGCAGCACTTGCCGGTCTCTCCCGCGTGGGCGATGCCTGAAAGGGACAAGAGAGCCACCGCGGCACACCAGGCATTTCGATTCATCAAGTTCATAAAGCGCGACCTCCGACTGATTCCCCACGAGGAGATGGGAACCGCCGCCACTCGCCGCACAGTGCCACGATGGGCGCCTTTCAGAGCGTACCTGAGGCCAGAGCCCGGAACCAAGGAAACCCCCAATTTCAGACGTTTCCTTGATTCAGGCCTGTCCTCAGGACACACTGTAGCCGCCGCCCCGCCGAGGGCGGCAATCAACCCGTGAGGAGAGAGAATCGTGCGTACTTCCGCATTCTGCTGCGCCCGCGTCCCGTCGTTTGCCGCTGCTTCGGCTCTGCTGGCCTCCGCCGGGCTTGTCCATGCCGGATCCTTGTCGTTCACGCCGCTCGGGTTCGCCGACCCCGCCGTCGGCTTCTCGCTCGCGCAAGGGATTTCCTCGGACGGGTCTGTCGTCGTCGGTTTCTCGAACTATCTCAACGACATGGGTGAGTTGCACACCGCGGGGTTCCGGTGGACATCCGCCACCGGGCTGGTCGCGCTCCCGGCGGATTCGTCCACGGGCACGAACGACACGAGCGCGACGTGCGTTTCCGACGACGGCGAGTTTGTCGGCGGCACAACCGGCTTCACGAATGTCTTCGACGGTTTCTACGAGCCACGGAACGGGCACGTGTGGACCAACGCGGGCACTTCGCCCGTGGCGGCGTTCGTTCCGGGGGGAACGGACAGCGAAGGTCGGGACTTTGACTCGTACCTGGTGAACGATTGCACGCCCTCGGGCGGGCGCATTGTCGGCGCGACGCGCGACAACATCCCTTTCCCGGAGGCACGCCAGGCGTTCTATCGCGACGGCTCGGGCGCGACCACGGAGATCGGCACTCTGCCCGGCGGGTCGTACTCGATCGCGAACGGCGTTTCGTCCGACGGCTCGGTGATCGTGGGAGTCGCCGACAACGCCGACCACGCCGCGCCCTTCCGCTGGACGCAGGCCGACGGCATGACCGAACTCACGGGCAATACGGCCGGACTCTCCGGGCAGGCCAACGGCGTCTCGGCCGACGGCTCGACCATCGTCGGCACGCTCGGCTCGAACGCGTTCGCCTGGACGAGCGCGACCGAGTTCATCGATCTCGGCCAGCTCCCGGCGGGCGGGTTTGCGCAGGCTCAGGACGTCTCGGGCGACGGGTCGGTCATCGTCGGCAATCAGATCACGGACGACGGTGTGCTGGCGTGGATCTATACCGACGGCGCGATGATCGAACTCAACACCTACCTCGCCTCGATCGGGGTGGACACAGGCGGGTACTTCCTGCTGACGGCCAACGCGATCTCGGACGACGGCCTGACCATTTGTGGGGCCGCGATCAGCCCGAACTTTGAGTTCGAGGCGTACGTCGTCCACATCCCGTCGCCGGCGTCGGTGCTCGTGCTCGGCGGGCTTCTGCCCCTGGCGGCCCGGCGCAGGCGGTGATCCCGGCGGCGCGCATCCAGTCGGCGCCGGCACCGAGTGCCTGCGCAAGTTCACGGCGCGCTCAGCGCCGCATCGACTCCGTCGAAGCAGGGCATGATCTGATCGATGCGCACGTGCGAAAGCATCTCTCGCACCGCCGGCCGGGCGCCGGCGATCACGACGCGACCTCCGTGCAGTTTCACGGCGCGCGACATCGCCACCAGTTCGCCCAGCGGAAGGCTGCTGAGGAACTCGAGCCCGGACATGTCGACCACCACGCGCTGCGGCCGGCTCGCCGAGATCGCGTTGATCTTCGCCATCATCGGCGGGTAGTTCCGCGCGTCGGCATGGCCGGACAGCACGAGCACCGCGCTCTGCGGGGAGGGGTGGAGCAGTTCAACGCGGAGTTCGGCCATGGTGCGTCCTCGTGCGCCGGATCGGTGGGGATGCGTCAGCCTAAGCCCGCACGCTCTTGCCGGCGGGGGCGGGGCGCGTGCTTAGCGCAATCTAAACGCACCATGAGGAACGTACTGGTGTTCGAACCGACCGCTCGCGAACGCGGCGAACCCCTCCGCTCCGCGCCGGCGCTCAATCCGCCCGCACCAGCCGCCAGCAGGCGTGGATCCGCCTGTTGCGGTATTCCGGCGGGATGGTCCGGCCGGTGATCTCTCGGAAGGAATAACCCGCCCGGGTCACGGCGTCCGTGTTGAGCTTGAACCGGCGGAAGTTGGTCGAGAAGTAGACCACTCCGCCCGGAGCCATCGCGGGCGCCAGGGACTCCAGCACGCGCGCATGCCCGGTGAGGACCTCCCAATCCTCCTCGGTCGACTTGCTGTTCGAGAAGGTCGGCGGGTCCACCACCGCCAGTTCGTACGGCCCGCCGGGATTCCGGGACAGAAACTCGACGACGTCCGACCTGAGGAATCGGTGGCCGGCGCCAAGGCCGTTGAGCCGGAAGTTCCGCTGGGCCCAATCGAGGTACGTGTTCGACAGGTCGACGCTTGTCGTGGAAGCGCCGGCGCTCGCGGCGTACACCGAGAAACTGCCGGTGTAACAGAACAGGTTCAGCATGCGTGCGCCCCGCCCCGTCCTCTCGCGGAAACGCGCGCACTCTTCCCGCACCATCTCGCGGGTCAGCCGGTGATCGAGGAACAGGCCCGTGTCGATGTAGTCCGCGAGGTTGACCTCGAACTTCAGGCCGCCCTCGCGGACGACGATCGCGTGCCCGGTCTGCCCGACCTTCTCGTGCTGAGTGAGGCCGCGCTGACGGTGCTTCTCCTTGATGAACACGCGCTCGGGGGGAACCTCACTCACCTCGACGATCACACGGCGCATGCGCTCGAACCAATCGGCCTGCTGAGCCGGCGTGCGGCTGTGGCGACGCTCGTACTCGGCCACATGGAAGTAGTCCTCGTACTTGTCGATAATGAGCGGCACATCGGGCACGTCGCGCTCGTACACGCGGTAGCACGTCACGCCCCGTGCTGGGTACTTGCGCAGATGGCGCAGGTTGTTGCCCAGGCAGGCGCCGAACTCGCGAGCCTCCTTTTCGTCGCGCTCGCGCAGACCGCCGAACGCGGCGTGGGAATCGGGCCCGCGGGCCGACGTCTCGGGCTCAATCCCGGGCTCGGTCCCGGGCTCGCAGCGATCGTCGCGGTCGGCGGCGTCTGCGGCGTCTGCGGCGTCTGCGACGTCTGCGTGTTCCTCGATCACGCCCATCCGGACCGCGCCGCGGTTCAAGTGGACATCGCCGCTCGCGCCCTCACCGGCGGCACCGCTCTCGGAAGGCCGCGGCCCCAGGAACGAGAACAAGCAGCACTCGATCTTCGAGTTGTAGATCTTGCGCCGCCGGGTGGCCTCCTGGCCGAAGATCTGCTCGAGGTCCAGCCGCCCGGTGAAGACGTGGAACGACCAGGTCGGCAGGCGACGGAACGCCAGCGGCATCGCCCGGTACAGCGCCTCGACCTCCGGCTGGTCGGCCTGCGGGAGCAGGCGCCGGTCGCGCACCCGGACCTCGGGCGGTTCATTCGGCAGCGCCGGCCGGCCGCGAAAGCCCGACGGACGCGCATCGCGCCGCTCGCCCGTGCGTTGGAGTGATCCATCCGCGCCGAGGCGCACGCCGTACGGCGGGTTGGTGACGATCACGCCGAACTGGTCAGGGCTAGCGATCTCGCGCACGTCGCGCCGGCTGAACTGGATATCGCCCTCGACGCCCGCCCGCCGCGCATTACTCCGCGCCAGTCGCAGCGCCTGCTCGTCCACGTCGGACGCGGCGATACGGAGCGCGAAGCCTGTCCGCACGGCGCTCCGGGCGGCTCCCCGCTCCCGCTCCCAGATCGCTGGGTCGATCATCGGCCCGCCCCGCTCTGGGCCGCTGAGCCGCGGCGCCAGTTGTCCCGGCCCGTACGCCCCCCACCGCTCGCAGTCGAACGACCGGTGGAGCCCCGGCGCGATGTTCCGCGCGAGCATCGCCGCTTCGATCGCGATGGTTCCGCTGCCGCAGAAAGGGTCCATGAACGCACGCGGCGCGCGGCCCTGGCGCGTCGCCCGTGCGCCGTCCCACACGCTCAACTGCACCAGCCCGGCGGCGAGCGTCTCTTTCATCGCGGCCTCGCCGGGCGCGCCCTCCCGATAGCCGCGTTTGTGCAGGCCGATTCCCGACGTATCGATCGTCAGTGTCGCCTGATCGCGGAGGATCGAGACCTCGACGCGCACCGTGCCCGGGGACGCGGCGTCCGCCTCCGGCACCATCGCGTTCGGACCAAGCCCGTGGGACTTGCGGAGCGACTCGACGATCGCGCGCTTCGTCGCCCGCTGCACCGCCGGCTCGCTGGAGAGCCGCGAACGCACGCAGCGTCCGGCGACGGGAAACGCCGCGCCCAAGGGAATCCAGGCGCTCCATCCGAGGGCTTTGGCCTGTTCGAAGAGCGCATCGAAGTCGGGCGCTGCGAAACGACCGACGCAGATGAGCACGCGATCGGCGCTGCGGAGCCACAGATTGCTCCGCACCGCGGCCAAGGGCCAATCCTCGACCGGCACGTTCCACTCCACCCGGCCGGTGATCGTCGCGCGGGCGTCGAACCCCAGCCCGGCGAGTTCGCGGGCCACGACGCTTTCGAGCCCGAAAGTGCAGGTGGCGATGAACAGCACGCGCCCGGGCCCGGCGGGCTCCCCCGCCGACCGGTTCGCTTCATCGATCTGACTTTCGCCCTTCACATCCACCCCGGATCATTGGTGTCCTCCCTGCGCGGGGACGTCAGGATCGGCGCGGTGTCTGCGCGCCCGGTCCCGACGCGCCCGCGCTGCGACAGACCGCCGCTCTCGCTCCGGGAGGTTTAGACTCCGCCGTGCCCCACGTCCCGATCCGCATCACCCGCTTCTACCGGGCGTACCCCGAGTTCGATCGGCTCTCGGAGTTGGAGTG
>CALMQD010000572.1 GCA_937871415.1 uncultured Phycisphaerales bacterium
GGGCCATGAGCCTGCCATTCAACCCTGCTCGCGCGGTTGTCGCGTTCGCTCTCGCCGGCGCGGCCCTGCTCTCCGGCGGCTGCCTCGAACGCACCATCAAGGTGACGACCGAGCCCGAGGGCGCCGTGGTGTGGATCAACGACGTCGAGGTCGGCCGCACGCCCCTCGAGACCGACTTCACCTATTACGGCGATTTCTCGGTGCGTATCCGCAAGGAAGGCTACGAGCCGGTGGTCGACGTCAAGCACGTGAGCGCACCGGTGCAGGAACTGCCCGTGGTGGACCTCGCGGCCGAGGCGCTGCCCGTGAAGTTCGAGAACAACGTGTATTGGCACTGGGTGCTCGAGCCCGCGATCGAGGCGCGGATGAGCCCGACCGAAGCCGAGACGCGCGTCGTTCACGATGCCCTGCAGATGCGCCAGCAACTCCAGGGGATCGACGCGAGCGCCCAGAAGCCGGGTACCGAGGCCAAACCGGCTTCCGAGCCAGAGTCCAAGGAAGCGCCGCAGCCCGAATCGACGCCCGCGGCCAGCGAGAACAAGTAACGCTTGCGAAGGAGTGCGGGGCTTGGCTCGCGGCTCAGCGCGCAACCGGCCGCGCCGGCACGCCCATGATCTTCGATCCCGGCGCGGCGGCCCGGATGATCACGCTCCCCGCGCCGGCGGTGACGTTCGCGCCGATCTCGATGCGCGGGATGGTCCGCGTTCCCACCCCCAGGAGCGAGTCTTCGCCGACTCTGGTCGCGCCGGCGAGCACGCACCCCGGCGCGATGTGGACATTGCGCCCGATGACGCAATCGTGCTCGACGATCGCGCCCGTGTTGATGATCGCAAAGTCCGCGACGACGGCGCGCGTGTGAACGACCGCGCGCGGGGCCACAAAGACGCCGCGGCCCAGGTGCGCCGAAGGCGACACCTCCGCCGAGGGATGAACGAGCGTGGGCCAGCGCAGGTCGTTCCTGGTGGCGGTCACGTCGAGCAGCCGGCGGCGGACGTCGACGTGGCCGAGCCCCAGCGCCAACGCCGCGCCGGGGGGCAGGAGGCGCCAGTCGGCCAGCGATCCGATGCGAGGGGCGCCCTGCCACCCCACGCCGCGCCGGACCGCGTCCGGAGCGGGCGAAGCCGGGGTGTGAAGACTGTGGGGGCGGCCCAGCGGCGCCGCGGCGTCATCGTCGAAGAATCCCGCGATGCGCCAGCCGAGGGTCTCGGCGGCCTCGGCGACAACGAGCGCATGCCCGCCGCCACCCAGAATGAAGAGGTCCCCCCAGGCCCGCGGTTCGGGCGGCGTGGGCTGCGGCCCGGTGCCGGATCGGACATGTGGGAGGTTCGTGGACACGCGATCCAAGTATCGGCAGGGCCAAGGGTTGAGGCGCACGGAAGCGGCGGGGCGAAACGGGAAAGTCCCGGCGGGGGCGTTTCCGGGGTTGCCAGTTGACGAAACCCCGGCGATTGCGGACACTTACGGTTCCCTCCGGGCAACTTTCCCCCGTGACAGTGCGTACGGGAGGTGTCGGCACGGGGAGGGGCGGGCGCTTGGTGCCCGCGGGTCCTCGGCGGAGCCGGGCGCCGGAATCGCTCCAGACAAGGATGGGCCGGGGAGGGGGCCGTCGGGATCATCCGCCCGGGGGCGGCTGGTTTCGGATCGACTCGGGCGTGGAGGGCTCGCGCGGCACGCGCGGGTGGGCTGGTAGCAAGCAAGCGGAGTACACGCGCATGGCGGGCCGGACTTCTTCGAGTGTGGGCATGGGCATCGCGGTGACCGTCCTGGGCATCGCGACGCTGGCGCTCTTTGTGACCTCGCTGGTGTTCTTCTCGCAGAAGAACGCGGCGCAGAAAAGCCTGGTCGACGCGCGCGAGAACGCGAAGGACTACATCACCGACAGCGAGCGGGCCAAGGATTCGGTGCAGCAGGCGGTCCTCGCGGCCAAGAAGGATCGCAAGAGCCTCGTCGGCATGCTCATGAGCGGCATGGAGGAGACGATGGTGAAGGTCACGGGCTCGCGCCAGGACTCGTACGCCGACATGTCCCGCAAACTCGAGGCCTTCCCCGACGGCGCGACGACGAACGTGCTGGCGATGATCAAGAACCGTGACGCGCAGGTGGCCGCGCTCACGAAACGCGTGTCCGACGCGGAGGCGGCCCGCGACCGGGCGCTGGCCGACCGGGAGAATGAGGCGCGCCGCGTGCAGGGGATCGAGGACGCCAACCGCGCGACCCTCGCGGCCCTCAACGCCGAACTGGACAAGTACAAGAACCAGGTCGACCAGCTGCGCGACCAGATCAACGGGTACCGCCAGGAACTCGAGGCCCGCGCCGACCGGATCCGCACCGAGGCGGACTCGAGCGTCCAGGCGCTGCGGACCGAGATCGAGAACCTCCAGAAGGACCGGGCGCTGGCGCAGGCCCGCGTCGCGGAACTCGAGAAGGCCGTCGCCGGCCAGCGCTACAGCGGCCAGGCGGAGTACGCCCTGGTCGACGGGCAGATCATCGGGCTCGACGCCGTCGACCGCACGGTGTTCATCAACCTGGGCAGGAAGGACCGCCTGACGCTCGGGATGACCTTCCAGGTCTATTCCGACGCGACGGCGCTCAAGCCCGACGCCGACGGCAACTTCCCCGCCGGCAAGGCGGCCATCGAGGTCATCAAGATCGACCAGGACACGGCGACCTGCCGCGTGCTGTCGGAGCGGCGCGGGAGCCCGATCATCCGCGGCGACGTGATCGTCAACGCCGTGTACGACCCGAAGAAGGTCTACAAGTTCGTCGTCTTCGGCAACTTCGACGCCAACCACGACGGGCGCTTCACGCCGCAGGAAGCGGCCGACGTCCGCGCGAAGATCGCGGCGTGGCGCGGCCAGGTGGTCGAGGACCTGACGGGCGACGTGGACTTCGTGGTGCTGGGCGAGCGCCCCGTCCTCCCGCCCGAGCCCAGCCGGAACGCCCCGGTCGAGGTGCTGCAGGAGTTCATCCGCCTCAAGCAGATCCGCGATCGGTACGACGAACTTTCGCAGCGTGCCGCCGAGAGCGCCATCCCGGTGCTCAATCTCAACCGGCTCGACACGCTCACCGGCGGCGGGCTGTAGGCCGCTCCCCGGATTTTTCAGCGTCGTTCACCCGAGCAGCCCGCCCCTCCCGGCGGGCTGTTCTCTTTCGGGCGCGATCCCGGAGGCTTACGCTCAGGGCTCGCGTGTTTGGAGCAACCCCTTGAGAACCCCCTTCGTCGGCGGCAACTGGAAGATGAACACGGACACGGCCTCGGCGCGGTCGCTGGCGCAGGGTGTTGCGCAGTGGGCCCGGGCGCAGAACAGCGCCGGCGCCGTCGAGGTCGCGATCTTCCCGCCGTTTGTGTACCTCGCCGAGGTCTCGCGCACGCTGCGCGAGGTCGGCAGCAGCGTGAAGCTGGGCGCCCAGGACGTGTACTTCGAGCCCGCCGGCGCGTTCACGGGCGAGGTCTCGGCGCCGATGCTCAAGGACGTCGGCGTGCAGGTTGTGCTCACGGGCCACTCCGAGCGCCGTCACGTGCTGGGAGAGAGCGACGAACTCGTGGGGCTCAAGACGCGCGCCGTGCTCTCGACCCCGGGGCTCTGCTGCATCCTGTGCGTCGGCGAGAAACTCGAAGAACGCCAGGCCGGCCAGACCAACAGCGTCAACGAGCGCCAACTCGTCGCGGCGCTCACGGGCCTGCGCCCCGAGCAACTCTCGGGCCTCACCGTCGCCTACGAGCCGGTGTGGGCCATCGGCACGGGCAAGACCGCGACGCCCTACGACGCCCAGGACGCCCACGCCCACATCCGCAGGGTGCTCTCCGTGCTGTTCACGCCCGAGGCCGCGGCCAAGGTCCGCATCCAGTACGGCGGCTCGGTCAAAGCCTCGAACGCACTGGAACTCTTCGCCCAACCCGACGTCGACGGCGGGCTCATCGGCGGGGCTTCGCTCAAGAGTGAGGAGTTCTGCGCGATCTGCGCCAGTGCCGCCGCGGCCAGGAAGAAGTAGGAGCCGGTCGCGCAGCCGCAGGCCGATCGGCATGTACACAATCGTCCGACGTCACTTGTCGGAGCGCCCGGGCTTGCGCACTTCGACCCACGACCAGCCGTCAACCGACGGGCGCAGGACACGCGTGCTCTGCGAGTGTCCGAGTTCCGCGAGGATCGCCGCCGCACCGGCGCCCCGGCCCGGATCGACAATGGCCCGCGGCTTGATCGCGTCCACGAGCCTTTCCAGCGACGGAGCCTCGCCCTTCTCCGATGCCCCGGGCCTTTCTGCTCGCGGCCACTCCAGCACCTCGACCGGGTCGAGCGGGCCCAGACCCGAGTCGGTCCAGCGTTCAACGGCTCGAAGCACGCGCTCCGCCGTGGCGCGCCCCGTCAGGATCAAGCCTGGCGTCGGCGCGGCGTCGACCACCTGGACGATCACTCCGGGCTGGAAAGCCTGGGCGGCGCGCACGCTCAGCACGAGGGATCGATCCTCGTACGCAACGGCATGGTCGCTCTCGCTCGAAGCGCCCGGCCCGAGCACGCGCGACTCGAAGCCGGGCAGCGACAGCCATTCACCGCGCGTTTGGCCGACGGGGATCACTTCGACGCCCCGAGCGCGGAGTTCGTTCAGAAGTCGCGCGCACGCGGCCGCGCCGGGTCCGGCGGAAACGAGAACCGCGCCGTTCGGACCCTGCGCGGGCCGGGCTCTTTCGACCAGCGCGCGCGGCACGAAGACGCGCCGGATGCCCAGCACCGGCTGCGCATCGAGCAGCGCCGAGAACCGTGAGACGCTCGGCGTGCTGATGACCGCGTCCTCGACGCGTGTGACGCCGAGCGCGCGAAGCGCCTCGGGAATCACTCGCTCGCCCGCGCCGCTCGACGAAGCGCCGCAGTCGTACAGGAAGACGGGCCCTTTGCGCCAGGGGTCGGGCGTCGCCGCGCGGATGAGCATGCACGCCTCGGCCCGGACCCCGCCCACGCCCAGGGCGTCGATGCGCAAAGCCACGCCGGGCGCGAGCCTTCCGGCGGTGACGAGCGTCCACGCCGTCCAGCCGCAGACAACACCCGCCGCGACCAGGCCGCGCCAGTCGCGCACACGCCCGCGCCGGACCCAGTACAGCACCGTGCCGACGCCCGCGAGGGTGAGACCGAGCCCCAGCGGGGGGAGCGCGACCGACGAACCCGGCAGCGCGTCGAGCGCGTGCACCACCCACGCGGTCCAGGCGCCGAGCGTATCGAGCAGGCTTCCGGCGAGCGCCCCGGCGCTGGGGAAGACGGTCGACGTGAGCAGCGCGATGTATCCCACCCACTGGATGAGCGCACACAGCGGGGCGACGAGCATCGTGGTGAGCGGAGCGCCGGGGCTGAAGTTTCCGCTGTGGTAGGCGATGATGGGCGCGGCGACGGCCCAGCACAGCAGGCTCGCCGAGAACGCGCGGGAGACCAGGCCCCCCAGGCGCACAACCCCCCGGCGCGCCTGCATGCCCCAGCGCCGGAATCTCGCGCCGTGCCCGACCGGCAGCGCCGGCCGGAGCACGCCCAGGATGACCGGGCCGAAGAGCCGCTCGTGGAAGGGCGTGTGCAGGGCGATGAGCGCGCCGACAACGCCGAAGGAGAGTTGAAATCCCGGCAGGAACAGGTCCGCCGGACGGACCAGCACCAGCGCGATCGCCACCAGCGCGAGGATGTTCAGCCGGTCGTAGCGCCTCCCCAGCGCGTCGGCCAGGAGCAGCGCCAGGACCATGATCCCGCCGCGCAGCGCCGGGGCTTGCGCGGGAAGCACGAGCAGGTAGAGCAGCACCAGCGCGGCGACGGTGAGTGGCTCGAGCATCCCGCGATCGCCCGTGAGCCGGACCAGCAGCAGCGCCAGGCCCGCGAGCAGGACCATGTTCACGCCCGAGATCGCGACCAGGTGCGTGAGCCCCAGGCGCGTGAACGCGCCCCCGACGTCGCCGAGGTGCTCGTCGTCGAGGCCCAGCAGCATCGCGCCCACCAGGGCGCGCCCTTCGAGCACGAGCGGCGTTGGCCCGCCGGGCGGGCCCGCGTCCGGGAGGTCCGGCGATCCGGCCCGCGCATGGTGCTCTTCGACCGGCTCGCCGAGTTCGAAGTCTTCCGATGCCTCGGCCTCCGGCGCCAGGGCGTCGCGCAGAAGGCTCGATGCACGCGAGCGGAGCGCCGCGAGCGAGCGGGCGATGCCGCTCCGCACCCGCGCCTCGGTTCCGCGCCCTTCGCGTGGAAGGTGCCTGACAAGCCGCTCGCTCGGGACGCGCACCACGCCCGCGCGCCCGTCCGCCTTGGCGAGCGCTCGGGAGTCAGGCCCGCCCGGGTTCCGCGCAGGCGCCACCGGCGTTGCGAGCCCCTGCACGCGAATGAAGTCGCCCGCCCGGATCACCCGGCCCGTGTGGTCGCGCAGCGCGTCCGCGCCGCCGTCGCGCTCCACGCGCACACGCAGACGCCCGCGGACCGGCGCTGTTCCGGCATCGCCCGCACCGCCCTCGACAGTGAGCCCGACAACATCGAGCGTCAAGACCCACGACGGGGCGGTGCGAAAGAACTCGGCCATCGCGCCGCGCGGTGCACGGTTCGCACGCGGCACGTCGAGTACGAGTCCCTCGACCTCGACCAACCGTCCCTCCGGGTGGGCTTCGAGCAGGCGGACAAGGTCGTCGCGCGACGTCTCGCCCATCGCCGCGGTGTACCGAGCCGCACCCACCAGCGCCATGCTCAGAAGCAGCAACCCCGCGGCGAACCGGCGAGCCCCGAGACGGCGGCGCATCGCCAGCGCCACAGAGCCGGCGCCGACGGCGGCCACGAGGGCCCAGGTCCACAGCACACCGGCGGAAACGGGCGCATCGGTCCGGGCGGATCGAACCGCCGCGACCCCCAGGCTCATGGCCGCGAACGCCCAGACCATGACGCGCGACGGCCCGGACGCGGCCGGTGGGGCGGATTGGCCGCCATCGCCTTCGGCCGCTCCGCTCGGACTCCCGTTGGGTTCGTTTGCGCCCACCATGGACCCGGGCAGGGTCTCATGGCGCGGCACACAGCGTCAACTCGCCCGGTACCATCCGAAGCCGTTGCGGCGGTGGCGGAGGGACGCGGGGTGGGTTCCCGAACCAGGCCCGCCATGGATGGGAGTGCGCGTGTGAACCTGTGGAGTCCGACGATGCTGACGGATGGACGGTCGATCGGGCCGGCGCGACGGCCGCGACTGGTGAAGTGGATGATGGTGGGCGCGGTGGCGCTTGGAGCGTCCAGCGCGGCCACGGCTTGGGGCCAGTTTGTTCCAGGCGTGCCGCCCGCCGAGCCCAGGACGCCGGAGTATGTCCCGCCCCCCCCGGTGCCGCCGCCCGCGCCGACGCCCGATCCGGGCGCGCCCGGCGCGGACGAGAGCGGCAAGGCTC
>CALMQD010000573.1 GCA_937871415.1 uncultured Phycisphaerales bacterium
CGTCTGCGCCCCAGCGCGAGCCCGGCGCGGCGATCGAGGCCGGGCTCGCCGCCGCGGCGGCCTATCAGCGCGACGGCGAGTTCGCCAAGGCCGGCGCGATCCTCCAGAAACTCGCAGAAGACGCTCCGACCGACCAGCGCGTCCGGCTTGCGTATGCCCAGGCGCTCATCGGACAGGGACAGCACGCCCGGGCGCTGGAGCAGTACGCCGCCGCCATCTCCGTCGACTCCTCCGCCGGTCTGACCATCGCGCCTTCGTCCAGCGGGGGGCCAACGCCGGAGAAACAGATCGCCCGCAACCCGCGCCTGGCCCAGCTGCACGCCGAGGCCGCGACCTGCGCCGTGAAGGCCGGCCTGATCCCGCAGGCGGTCGACCACTACTCGATGGCGCAGAGCATGGACCCCGAGAACCCGCGCTACCCGCTGTTCCTGGCGATGGTGCAGTTGAAGTTGCCGGGCGAGGACAACGAGTCGGCGGCGGTTGCGAGCCTGCTCCGCGCTGCACATCTTCAACCCGACCTGGCCGAGGCGTGGGGCACGCTGGCGGAGATCGAACTGCGCCGCAACCGCGTCGACCTCGCCTCCCAGCACCTCGACAAGGCCATCCAGTTCCAGCCCGAGCAACCCAAGTGGCGCATCGTCCAGGCCCGGATCCTCAACCGCCAAGGCAAGCCCGATCAGGCCGTGAGTGTGCTGTCGTCGCTTGACGAGCAGACGCGCGCGGGCAAGCCCGTGCTGCAACTCATGAGCGAGTCGTACGGGTTGCTCTCGCGCCCCGCCGACGCCGCGGCGATGTACGAGTCCGCTGCGCGCAAGACACCCACGGACCCGGACCTGTGGTATCAGGCGGCGCTGTGGTTCCAGCGCGCCGGCGACAAGGCCCGCGCCGCCAAGGCCGCGCAGACCGCGTCGATGCTCGGATCCGAGCCGGCCAAGGACCTGGCGCAGTCGCTCGCGGCGGAGGAGAAGTGAGGCTCCCGGCGCCGCCGGCGCTTCTTCCCTTGCATAGGAAACCCCGGCCGCTCACCCCGCCGCCGACTCGCAGTACGCCTTCACGCGGTCCATGTCGGCCTCCACGGCTTTGCGCACCATCGGCATGAGCAGCGGTGTCATGATCCGCGCGATCAACTTGTGCGGGCGTGCTTCCATCCGCATCACCAGGCGCGTCGCGCCCCCCGCCGGCTCGACCTCAAACACCGTGTCCCACACGCACCCGTGCGAGTCGGCGACGATGCGCACGCGCCGGTCCTGCACCCACTCGGTCACTTCGAGCTCGGTGCTGGCTTGTCGCCCTCCCATAACCCGCGTCTCACGGAAGCGCGTGCCGACCCCGGAGCGCCGATCCGAGAGGAACTCGATGCTCACGATCTGCGGCTGCGCCTTGGCGAACTCGCTCGCGTCCGCCACCGCGCGGAAGACGCGCACGGTCGGCGCCGCGATCTCTCGTGTGATGAGGATGGGTTTCAAGCGGGGCCTCCGGTTCGCCCGCCGCTCGGCATCACGGCGAACAAACGACGCCGCCAGCATACCCGTCCGCGCGCCGACCGGCCGGCCGCTCCCGGCACGCCGCCGTTACTCACCACGGGAAGTGCTTTGGACCCCCGACCCGCGCGCGAGCACCTCGGCGCCGATCCGGTAGGCGATCCGCCACTGCGACCGGAGGATCCGCTGTCCCTGCCAGTAGCCGTGCCCGGGGTCGTACATGTTGGTTGATTCCGACGAGAGCCCGTTGAGTTCGACGACCTGGAACCCGCGCCCCGCGGCGAACTCCGCGGGATCGCTGTACCGAACGTCGAAGCGCCCGAAGAAGAAGCCGTGCGCTTCCGAGGCGATCGCGCTCACCGCCGCTTCCAGCGCCGGCGTGATGAGGTGCGCGCCGTCGAGGAACATCGTGCCGCGACAGTGATTGCCGATGTGGCCGATCGCCACCGCTTCGCCCTCGGCGGGGACCGTCTCGGCCCGGGCGCCGAGCTGCTCGAGCAGCACTTCCGCCTGCGCGCGGTAGCGCGGGTGACGCCAGACGAGCGTGCGCACGGTCGAACGCCCGTCTCCCCGAACGACCGGGAACCGCTTGTCGGTGATCGACAGGATGCGCCCGCGCGTCTCTCCCGGCAGGCGGTAGAAGAACACGCCGGCTTCGAAGGGGCCGGGGTGCAGCTGCTGCGCGAGCACCGCCCCGCCCATCGGCTGCTCCTGGAAGTACGCCCGCGCGGCGTCCGGGCTTGCGATCCGCCGCACCCCCGCGCCGCGCTGCCCCACGTCCGGCTTGAGGATGATCGGCCACGCCCACCCGCGCTCGCGGACGATGCGTTCGAGTGTCTCCGCACGCCGGCGCGGCGGGGCGGGCGGCAGGTACGCCGTCGGAACCACCCAGCCCTGCGGCAGGAGTTGCAGGATCGCCCACTTCGACTCGCCGACGATGCCGCCGAAGGGAATCGCCGGGTTCGCGTGCGTGCACACGCCCAGCCCGCGGTGGCGCAGCGCGAGCCAGAGGAGGTACGGCATCAGGGGGAGGTACACCGCCCACGACGGCCAGAACTCCCAGCGCGTCAGGCGTGCGAATCGCGCAAGCGCCCGCAGGCGCAGCATCTCCCGACGCGACGGGAGTGCCGGGACGCGTGGGACAGCGTCGGCCTCGCGGGACGGGCCGATGACGGTGGAGATCGCGCTCATGCGGGCGCCACCGCGCTGTGAATGCGCAAGCACGCGGCCGATGACTCGACCGCCCCGGTCTCGTCGCGCCAGCGCTCGTGGCGCAGCTCGACGCTGCCTGGAGTCACGTCCACGTCGGTCCGGCTCACCGTCCTCGCATCCGGGCGCGACATCACGACGCTCAGGTGCGGCCGGTCGGGCCAGCAATGCCGATGGAACTCCTCCTGGGCGGCCTCGGGCGGGTGCATCCGCAGCATCCGATCGAACAGCCCGCGCCGGTGCGGCTCGACCAGGTCGTCGCCGAGGCCCGACGACGCCAGCATCAGCGGCGCGCCCAGCCCCCGGGGCTGCTCCGCCTCGCACACCGACCCGTCGGAGGCAAGCACCGCGAACCGCCCTTCGCAGATCATCAGGAGGCGGAACGGCGGGAAGTCCGCCGCGTCCAGCCCGAGCGCCGAGTCGAGCGCTTCCTCAATTGTGCCGCAGGTGAGCAGGCGCGGCACGATCACGCCGCGCGAGCGGCGCCCCATCCATCGTTCGGGGCTCGCGCGGACGACGCCGGGGTTGGCGTTGAGCAGGCACGCGACCAGTCCGGCGTCGTTGACACCGATCCACGTCCCCCCGCTCGTCGGGTCGATCGGCATCACCGCCGTTCGCTCGCCGGCGCGGCGCACCAGCGCGTCGGTCGACGCGGGGCGCGCCCGCGATTCGTCGCGGTTGCAGCAGAGCCGGTGGCCCCGCGCGGTCGGGATGACCGTCACCGTGCACATGCGCGACGGTCTCCGTAGGCCAGCGTCGACGGGGCGTAGCCGAACGATGCGGGCACGCCCTTGCCCATCGCCACCGCCATCCCGCGGATGGTGGCGTTGTGGTGGATCGTGTGGCTGAGCACGAACGCCAGTTCACGCGCCAGTGTCGAGCTCAGCACCGTGGTGTCACCGTCGCGCGTGGGCATGATCGCGACGCCCACCGGCTCTTGCGCCTCCACCTCTGACAGCCCGACGATGCCGGAGATGAGCCGGTCGAGCTCGTCCAGCGCCGCTCCCGGGTCGGACTCGATGCGCGTCCCCCGTGCGCGGTGGTCATAGTCGATCACGCCCGCCGCCCGCCCGTCGACCAGCGCTCGCGCGTGATCGAGGCAGTGGCGGACGTGCCCACCCACCGACGCGTGGGCGAACGTGTCGCCCATCGGCGACGAGTAAGCCGCGACATCCAGCGAGCCCACCACCGCGCGGAGTTCCTCGAGGATGAGCGCCAGCGGAGTGGCGACGGCTTCACAGGTGGAAGCGACGCGCGCGTGTGCGAGAGTCGAGCGGCTGACCATGTCCGATTCCTTGGTTGTCGGGAGTTGCGGGCGGAGGTGCGATGATGCAACAGTGCGGGGTGTGGCCGGGCGAGCGCGAGACCGGCGCGCGCTCGCCGCGTCGCGGGTGAACTACTTCTTGGCCTCGACGGTCTGTTGCCAGTGCTCGTCGGCCTTCCGCGTCTGCCCGGCCTCGTCCTTGTTCCAGTCGTTGAGGGCGTTGCCGCGCAGGCCCTTGTAGAACAGGAACAAGCGACCCTGCGTGACCTTGAAGTTCTTGGGATCGACCTCCACCTTGCGTCCGTACGCCATCGCCGTTGCGCACCAGCCGCCGTACGCGGGCAGGTAATGCTCCGGGTCGGCGTTGAACTTCTCCCGGTGCTCCAGGTTCGTGAAGCGGTACGTCACGCCGCAGTACGCGGACTGAATCCGTGCGCTCCCCTCCGCGGCCTTCTGCTCGTCGAGGTACGCCACCGGGTCGTAGCCCCCCAGCGCCAGCCCGCCGTCCAGGCTCGACTCGTTCGCCCGCCGATCGCGCGTCAGTTCGCCGATCTTCTTGGCCAGCGCCGTAGCGCTGTCTCGATCGGTGTCCTTTTTCCCGATGCGCCGATAGAGCTCCTTCCCGGCGGGGTCAAGCACGAGCACCGCGGGTGCCGCGACGCTTGCGCCGTCCGCGTCGATCGTCCCCTCAAGGTGGAGCAACTGCTCCGCCGCGCCGCTCGAGTCGCGGTACATGCTGTGCACGAGCGATTCCGGCGCCGTGGCCACGGTGGCCCGGAAGTCCGCCTCTGAAGCGTTCTGAACGATGACGTGCGTCACCCCTGCGACTGTCGAGGCCGCCTCGGCGAGATCCTTCAGATACGCCGCGTTGGCCTGCGACACTCGACCCGAGAGCACGTGCACAACCAGCACGCGCCCGCGTGCGGACGCCGAGTCGAACACCGCCGAGCCCTCGCCGACCTTGAAGGCCGCGGCCTCTTGGCCCGGCGTGGCCGAGGGTGAGGGATTGTCGGCACGTGCGGTGCCGGAAACGCCCAGCATGGCTGCGAGTGTGAGTGCGAGCAGACCGGAGTGACGGGTCAAAGTGTGCTTGTTCATGGTTCAGATCCGATGCCGGGAGCGCCGCCGGGTTACAGCCGGCGGATGGCTTTCGCATCCAGTTCGAGAATCCGCATGTCGCCCTGCTGAAAGAGCTCGCCGCGCACTTCCACCGGGTCGGCGATGTACGCGTGGGCCTCCTCGTCCAGCCGGCCACCCCCCGGGCTCTCCAGGAGCGTGTACGTCGCGTTCCCGGCCGCGTCCCGGGTGACGAGCATGGGCGGAATCCCGCCGCGGATGCACAGCGTTGCGCACTCCTTGTGCGTCTTGCCCTCTCCCGGCTTCATCGCGCCCAGGAAACACTTGGAGTCCATGATCTCGCCGCGCAGGGTCACGGTCCCGACACGGACTCGCGCCGGCGGCGCCACCGGGCCCTCGCCGGCGTCCGAAGCGGCGCTCAGGGCCCCGTCCTGCGGCTCCAGTTCCAGGATGCGCCGTCCGTCGCGGTGCAGCGGCCACCCCGAGGCCGCGACCCTCCGCCCGTCGAGCACCGCGGCGTCGTGCCGCCCGCCGTGCTTGCCAACTTCTACGAGCAGCACGCACTCGGCGTGCCCGTCCGGCCCCTGGGCAAAGAGCATCGGATACGGCGCCGCGACAAGCACACCCATCAGGCGCATCGGTTGTCCCTGGTCCCACGCGCCCGTGCCCGGCGAGTGCTGCGACCGCGCCCAGAGGAACGTTGCGCCGCACGCGACCCACAGCACGAGCGGCAAGCCCAGGCGCAGGAACCGCCGCTGCCCCTTCGGAACCGGCAGGTAGCCGACGTACAACTCGTCCGCACCGGTCTCTCGATCAGGCATGAGCCCTCTCCGGAAGTGTCGCGGGCCTGGTCAGCGTGCCGGGCGGGAGCGCCGCGGCGTTTACCTGCACGCGCCCCGCGAGCACACGCACCTGGTACGTCGCCACCTTCTCCTGGAACGGCGGCGGGGAGCACCCGTCGTGCGGGCGATACTGCCAGCCGTGCCACGGGCACGTGATGCACCCGTCGATGATCTTCCCCTCGCCCAGCGGCCCGCCCTGGTGCGCGCACAGATTCGTCACCGCCGACACCTGTCCGTTGTGACGGAACACCGCGATGCGCTCGCCGCGCGCCGTGCACACCGTGCGGGCCCGGTTCTCGGGGATCTCTTCCGGCGCGCCGACGTCGATCCACTCCGCGCCATCATCGGTCACCGTCTCGTGGCCGCGATCACGCCGGACCTCCCGCCAACCGGCGGCCAGGTGCAGCGTCACGACGAGCCCTGCGCCCGCGACGACCAGGACCGGCCCGATAGCGCCCCGGTTGTTCTGCAGCGCGCCCAGCGCCACGTGACCGGCCAGCAGCGCATAAGCGAGGTACACGAGCATGTGCAGCCGCTTCCACAGCGCGGGCGACAGGTTCTTGTTCCAGAAGTCGTGGCTCGTCGCCGCCATCAGGAACAGGATGAGCAGCGCGCCCAGCCCCAGCACCTGGAAGGGGAACGCGCGCAGCGAGCCGTAGTTCGTGTTGCTCGTGAGCAGCGACACCAGCGGGTTGCTCACGCCGAAGCCGTGGTAGTACCCCAGCACGACGACGGCGTGCACCAGCGCGATCAGGAACGTCATGACGCCCAGGTGCCGCCGGTTGTAGAGCAGCGGCAGGAAGCGCCGGTCGAGGCGCGCGAGCGGGCCGATGCACAGGATCACGTGCAGGAGCACGATCGCGCACGCGCCGGTCGAGCGGATGAGCGCGACCTCGTCGCTGTACGCGTTCGCGCCCGACCAGGCGAGCTTCGTCGCCAGCATATAGACCGCGATGAACGCCGCGGCGCTCACGGCCGCCACCGCGTCGTACACGCGCTTGTGCCGGTTCCACTGCACCCAGGTGTATCCGACGCTCATCGCGGGCCTCCCGCGGCCAGCGCGGCCGCGCCCTCCAGGCGCAGCGCGATCGCGCCGAGAATGACGCCGAGGATCACCGGCGCGAGGACCATCCAGACGATCAGGTGTTGCCGCCGATGTCCGCGTGTCATGATGCGTGCTCCCGATGCCGCCGACCAGCCCGGGTCCACTTGGCGAGCACGACCGGCCAGAGCGCCGCCGCGCCCGGCAGGATCAGCAGGCGGAAGTGCCACGGCGCCCCCGCGCCCCTTGCCGCGTGGTCCACCTTCGAGACTCCGAAGCACACGAACGCGGCGCCGAGCACCACGCCGATCGCGCCATAAGCGCCCAGCACCCAGAGAACCGTCAGTGCGACAGCCATGGCGACTTCGATGCCGCCCGGAGAGAGAGGTTGCAGCAGGGGCTATCGCCCCCCCTCCCCCCCACCCCCAGACCCGGCCCGGAATCGACCCCCCCGAGCCCCAGCATCCCC
>CALMQD010000574.1 GCA_937871415.1 uncultured Phycisphaerales bacterium
TCGCGGGAGCCGGCGATCAAAACCGATGCGATGTACGTCATGGTGTACATCCAGAGCGGGCCCAAGAGCGGCGAGGGGACCCAGGAGGCCCGGGAGGCGATGTTCCGCGGGCACATGCAGCACAACCACCGGCTGGCGGAGGAGAAGCACCTGCTGATCGCCGGGCCGTTCGGCAAGCCGCACGACAAGGCGTGGCGCGGGCTGTTTGTGATGGATGTGGAGAACGTGGACCGGGCGATCGAGCTGGCGAGCACGGACCCGGGCGTGGTGGCGGGCGAGTTCGCTTTGCGCGGCGAGCGGCTGGAAGCGTCGAAGGACCTGCGGAAGACACTGGACCTTGAGGCGGAACAGAGCGCGGAACGCGCGAAGATGAAGGAGGGCCTGCCGCCGGCGGTGCGGCCGTACGTCATCGTGCACGCGCGGGACATCGAGCGGGCGCGGGGGGCGGTTGTGAAGACGCTGGGCGAGGCGCGGATTGTGTGGCTTGGGCGGTTCGCGGATGAGCGGCCGCGGGGCGTGATGGTGCTCAACGCGGAGGAAGCGGCGGAGGTGGAGCGGGCGCTGAGCGAGGGCGGGGCGGGGGAGGTGACGGTGGACGGGTGGTTCTCGACGGCGTCGCTGGTGAAGTTGCCGGCGGGTGCGGGGCGGTAGGGCGGGATGACCCTCTCGGGGCGACGAAGCTTGTTGTCGAGAGAATGGGGTGAAGCCGGGTGCGGCTGGGCCCGGGCTTGCGCTCGGGGCTCGCCCGCGATATCACCGACCACCTGAAGAAGAACACTCCGTACAGAAACTCAACGGCCAGCGCCGGCTTTGCGTTTGATCGATTTCTCCCAGATGACGGCGACGGCGATGTAGATCGCGACGATGGCCAGTTCCGCGCCGATCGCGGGAAATGTGAGACTCTTCTGCATCTCTTCGACTGTCTGATCTGGGTGCATCACCGCCCAGATGACCCCGACGACAAACCCCACCGCGAGCGCGGCCGGGAGCACCGAGAGCATGAAGCCGCCGAGGAGGCGGTACTGCGGGTGAGGAGCGGACTCCTTGCCGAGACCCTTGCCGCGAATGAGCAGGAACAGGCCCATGATGGTGAGTGCGAGTTCGGCTCCCAAGATCATGTGAAGTCTCCATGCGGGATGCGGGAACGTCCGGTGGAACAGAGCATAACCGAATCGAGATCATGCGCTATGGCCGGTCGGACGGTCCACGGATGTCGGCGGTGCCTGCCAGATGATTGTGAAGTTCTCGGCGAACGCCGGGAGCGCGACCGCGGTCCACCAGTCTGGGCGAAAGCCCGTGCAGCGACGCTGCATCTCGGCGATAAGCGCGGCGTAACCGTCCATTGCTTCGTGGACGAGCGATGGTTCGGTCAGCCCGGTCGCCTCGAACGCGACCCAGATGCGGTCAAAGCCGCAGCAGTCCTGCTTGAAGGCGTAGATGCCGGTGAGATCAGCCCATCTGAACCGCTTAGTCTCGATCTCGCCCGCGAACACTCGCACGAGTTCGGCGTCCCACTGCACGCGCATTGGGAGCGGTTGCTGCGGCTCAGAGTGTGGCTTCTTGAACCATTCGAACATGCGGGCGGTCTAGTCAGATGACGCGATCCTCGTCCTTCGCG
>CALMQD010000575.1 GCA_937871415.1 uncultured Phycisphaerales bacterium
CGACGAGCACGCCGCCACCGAGCCCGCGACCGACGAAACCCAGCCCGATGCCGCGCCCGCGCCGGCGCCCACCATCCAGTGGGGCTTCCTCGGCTCCATCGTCTCCCCCAAGACCACCTACGCCCTCGTCCGCATCGGCGGCACCGGCGAGCAGGCCCTCATGGCCCTCAACGACGTCCGCGAAGGCTGGACGCTCAAAGAGGTCTACGCCGACCACATCATCATGGCCTCTCAGGCTGGCGAACTCGTCCGCATCGACCTGCTGCCCCCCACCCACACCTGGCCCCAGTTCGGCCCCGGCAAGATCCCCGAATCCGCCATCACCACCGGCGCCGCACCCTCCTCCGTCGCGCGCCCGGCCCCCACCCCCGGCGTCCAACTCCACCCCGCCGCTACCGCCGCCGCCGGCGCCGCCATCGGCCAGCCCTTCGGCCCCAAGACCGACGGCATCGTCATCCGCCCCTACGACGAGCGACCGCCCATCATCCTCCCTCCCGGAACGCCCGCCAGCATCGACCCCATCCTCCTCGAAGCCCTCATCAGCAAGGTCGCGCGCGGCGACGCCGAGCCCACCTGGGTCGTCGACTCCCTCAAGTCCATGGGCCTCGACCCCAACGCCTCCCTCCAGGAGAAGATCGAGTTCTTCGACAAGATCAACGTCCCCTACGAGGGCAACAGCGACTTCATCGACAACCTCGACCAGATCGCCTCCACCCCCGTCACCCGCAAGGACCTCGAAGGCATGAGCGAACAGCAGCGCGCCGAAGTCCTCGCGCGCGAAGACGCCGAGCGCGAACGCGCCCGGGAAGAGCAACGCAAGAACTCCGGCGGCCAGTGACCCCGCACGAAACCTCCAGGTGAACCCAACGGACTCGACGCACCCACCCACGTGAACTCCATCGCCTGCTACATCCTGCGATCCCACGTCGGTCAGGCCGTCGCCGGCGTGCGCATGCTCGCGCCCGGGCTCGACCTCTCGTGGACCGCTCCCGCCCTCCCCGGCTCTCCCGCCGGCGCGCCAGGCGAATCCGCCCAGGTTCCCGGATTCTCACCCGTCGAAACCGCCCGACAGGCCGCCGCCTTCATCGTCGAAAACCTCCAGGCCCTCGGCACGCGCTCGCTCCCCACGCTCTGCATCGACCCCGAAGGCGCGATCTGCACCTGGCTCAGCGCACCCAGCCCCGCCCCCAAGGTCATCGCCGCCACCATCGCCCAGTCCGCCATGCCCGCCGTCGACCCCGCGACCGGCATGAGCGTCGCCGGCGGCGGCGCCGGGCGGCTCGCGCTCCTCTCCGGCGCCGACGCCTCCACCGCCTTCTCCGAACTCTCCATCCAGGCCCTCGCGCTCGACGAAGACCCCGCGCGCCAGCCCGACCACGCCCGCGCCGCGCGCTACGCGCTCGTCTCCATCCCCGACGCCTCCGTCCGCGTCCTCATCGACGAACTCGACCGCCAGAACATCGAGATCGGCGCCGTCGTCTCCCTCTGGCACGCCATGGCCTCCGGCCTCGACCCCGCCGTCCGCGCCGCCGCGCGCTCCCTCGAACGCGACGCCGTCGTGGCAGGCTCCGAGATCCCTTCCGCGCTCCTCCTCGTCGATCCCCTCGGGCGCCTCGTCTGGGCCTGGTCCCTCTCCGGCAAACTCATCGTCGGCGGCTCGATGCGCCTCAAGCGCATCGCCGTCAAGGTCGAAGCCCCGGCGCCCGACGCAGGCCCCTTCGCCGATGAG
>CALMQD010000576.1 GCA_937871415.1 uncultured Phycisphaerales bacterium
GGTCAGCCGCTCATCGACGTGCCGCTCCTGGCCTCGCCCGCCGCGGTCGGGAGTGTGTACTTCGTTTCACTGCTGGTGCTGGGCGTCGCGGGCGCCGCCGGGGATGCCGCGGGCTGGTCGGGACGTCAGCGCCGCAAGGGGGGCGTGCTTGCCGCGGCGTGGATGGGTTTGTGGATCGCCTCCGCGCTCACCGCCACGCTCTGGCCCACCCCGGCGAGCCAGGACCTTCGTGTCGCGGCCGCTCAGACCAACATCCCGCAGAGCAACAAGTTGGGGTGGGGCCCGGTCGCCATGGTCAGCGACTTCCGGCGCTTCGTGGAGTTGACGCGCGGCGCGGCGGTCGATGTGCCGCGGCCCGACGTCATCCTCTGGCCCGAGACCATGTTCCCCGGACGCGCACTCAACCCGGACGGTGTCGCGGGGTTGATGACGCTGGGGCTGGCGCCGACGCCGCTCCCCGGGTCGATACCCGTGGACGAGAGCGAAACGGTGACCGAGGTGAGCGAGCGGCTCTTCTACGACCGGCTCCTCCGAACGCAGAGCACGCTCGGCGTGCCCATGCTGGTGGGCGCGATCGCGATGGACCGTCCCTCGACGGTTCCCGTGGGCGGGGGCCGGGTGCGGATTACCGCCGCCCAGCGGTTCAACTCCGCGTTCCTCATCGCCGGCGGCGAGGTGCAACCGGTCCGGTACGACAAGATCGACCTGACACCCTTCGGCGAGGTCATCCCGTACGTGTGGCGCTGGCCGAGCCTGCAGAACAAGATCCTGGCGATGGGTGCGGCGGGGATGAGTTTCGATCTCGGTTACGGCGCCGGGCCGCGGGTGCTTGAACTGCCTGTTCAACGCGATCCGGGCGGCCAGCTGACGGTGCGGCTCGCGACGCCGATCTGCTTCGAGGTCACCAAGCCCCTTTCGTGCCGTCGGCTGGCGGTCGAGAGTCCGCAGGGCCCCGCGGCGGCGCTGGTCAACATCTCCAACGACGGCTGGTTCGGCGAGTTTCCCGGTCGGCAGATGCACCTGCTGTGCGCCCGGTGGCGCTGCGTCGAACTCGGCTTGCCGATGGTCCGCGCGGTGAACACCGGCCTCTCCGCGGCGGTCGATCGCCGGGGGCGTGTGCTGGCCCTGGGGCCCGACGGCGCGGACCGGGCGTCGGGTTCCGATGGAGTCCTTCGCGCCACTCTGCCGATGGTCCTTGCGGGCTCGGGAACGCCCTTTTCCCGAGTGGCGATGGCGCCCCTGGCCGTGGCCATGATTGTGCTCGCGGTGCTCGTGCCCGTGTCATACTGGCGGAAATGGGGCGTCCGGCGCGTCGAGGCCGGTCCGCTCTAGACGTCCGGGCGCGGGCCGGTAGACGGCGTCGTAGTCGAACTCAGGAGTGTGGTTCATGCGGAGCATCTCGATCACCCGTTCCCTCCGTCCGTCGGGCGTTCTCCTCACCGCCGGCGTGTGCGTCGCGATCTCGCTGGGCGCATGCGCCGATTCGCGGTCGTCGTCGAACAAGCGTGTGATGAGCCGGCGCGTCGCGCCGGCACAGATGCCCGAGCGCGGCTCACCACGCGAAACAGCCGCGGCCTCCCCGTCCCTGCGTGAACGCGACGAGCCGGTGCGGCACACGGACATCCCGACGCGTCCGTCGCTCGTCACCACGGCTCAGCTCCGAGAGCACTCGATCGGCATCCTCATGGATCTGGTCAAGAACGGGCTGCCCGAGGAGAAGGCCAACGCGCTCGAGGGTCTCCGCTTCGCAGACGGGCGCCTGTCGCAGGTCGCGGGCGATGCGCTGCACGACCCGGCGCCCGGTGTGCGCGGCGTGGCGGCGCTCGCGCTCGCCAAGGCGCGCTCGTGCGGCCTCTCCGACGAGGTGTCGCTCCTGCTCAGCGACCGCTCGCCCATCGTCCGCGCGTCGGCCATGCTCTCGCTTTGGCGATGCGGCAACCGCGTGGACCCGACGCCGCTGGCGGCGATGCTCAACTCCAGCAACCCGCGCGAGCGCGCCCAGGCGGCGTGGGTGCTGGGCGAGATGGGCGAGCGTTCGGCCGTCGCGCTGCTGCGCGACGCCGCGAAGCAGACCGTGCGGCGTGCTTCTCTCGGGGCCAACCGGGCGGTAGATCTGCAGATCGCCGAGGCGCGCGTGAAACTCGGTGACGATGAGGCGCTGTCGGAGATCCGCACGGCGCTGCTGCCCGCGCGGAACGAGGACCTCGAGGCCACCGCGCTCGCCGCCCAGATCGCCGGCGACCTGCAGGATCGCGAGGCGACCAACGCGCTCATCGGACTGGTCGAGTTCAAGGACAGCGAGGGCAAGCCGATGCCGCCGGAAGTGCGACTGGCGGCGGTGGCGGCGCTCGCCAAACTCGGACAGCCCAAGGGCGGAGCCATCGCGGTGGAATACACCAGCGCCGCCAAGCCCGAGATCCGGTCGCAGGCGGTCCTGGCGCTGGGCGTCATGCGGAACCCCGAATATCTCCCGACCATGGAGAAGATGCTGGACGATCCCTCCGGGCAGGTGCGAGCCGCGGCGGCCATGGCCATCCTTCAGGCTTCGGACCCCCGGTCCGGTCACTGACCTCCGGAGGCGGACGGGTGTTCTGAGTTGACAGAACCCGGCCCGGGACGGTATCAAACGAGACTTCCCGAAGCCCCCGGGTGCTGTCCATAGGCGATCCGGGGGCTAGGCTTCTGTCCTCGCGGCGCGATCGTTCTCGGCGGCGTTTGACCGGTCAGTAAGCCGGGCCCGGGCAACGATCTATGCCGCGAGCGAGCGCCGTCCGCGGGCTCGGTCGTGGGCGAAGCGGGGGGAGGGTCGGGAACGTGGGCGGGGGCAGGACGAGGGACGAGAACCGCTGGCGACGAGCGAGCGGATAGTGTCGTCCCTCTCCGCCGCAGGCCGATTTCCCTTCGGCGCCGTGGCTGGTCGGTCCGCAGTACCCCGGTCTCGAATGCGAGGCCGTCGATTGGTCCCAAGGAGTTCAACGTGCACATCGTGACGAAGATTCTGGTCGTGTTCGCGGCGGTCCTGAGCCTGCTCCTGGCGGCGCTCACCATGGCGTACGCCTCGAACGCCGACGCGATCAAGAGTTCCTACAGCGCTTCGGAGAATGCGCGAGTCGCCGCGCAGCTCAGCGCTTCCATGTCCGAGCAGAACTCGGCCGAGCGTCACGCGAAGGACCAGGCGGCCCTCAAGTCGCTGCAGAACGATCTGGCGGCGAAGGACAGCGAGAACGCGTCGCTGCGTGCGGAGAACTCCCGCCTGACGTCCGAGGTCGAGGTCGCCCGCGCCGCCGAGGCGACCGCGTCGAACCAGCAGAAATCGATCATCGCGACGATCGACACGCAGACGAACCTGCTCAAGAAGTACGCCGAGGAAGTCGCCGAGCTGCGCAACCAGCTCCTCGAGGGCTCGAAGAAGGAGATCGAGCTCGTCGACCGCATCAACGACCTCGAGGCCGCCCGCGAGGTGCTCGAGCAGAACCTCCGAGCCGTCAAGGAGCAGCTCGAGGAAACGAAGCTCAGCCTGCAGCAGGCGCAGAGCGGCGGCACGGCCACCGCCGGCGCTCCGACGATCGCCCGCGAACTCGCCGGCCCCGTCGTCCGCGCCCGAGTCTCCGAGGTCATGTCCACACCCGCCGGCGACATGGTCGTCATCTCCGAGGGCGCCAACCGCGGCATCCGCGAGTCGACCAAGATGCACATCGTCCGCGGCACGCAGTACATCGGCTCCATCGAGATCTCCACCGTCGAGCCCACGCAGTCGGTCGGCAAGGTCACGTTCATCTCCGGCGACTCGCGCGTCCAGAAGGATGACACCGTCCTCTCCCGCCTGCAGTAAGCCGGCGAGCGACTTCACGCCCCCGACCACTGTTTCCCCCTCTCCCCTTCGTCTGAACGCACCGGCGCGACGCCCGTTGATCCCAGGAAGCAAGAGCCATGAACCAGTTCGGCCTCAACGTGCCCGGCGGGCAGATGCAGCGTGCCCCGTCCATGAACCTCTACACGGGGCTCCTGGCGCTGGCGGTGCTCGCGCTCGCCGCGGCCTGCGTGCTCGTCTATCTGCAGAACCAGAAGATCGGCCCGGGCGGCAGCCCGTTCGCGACGCACGCGTACGACCCCGCGACCAAGACCTTCAAGGTGCAGTTGCCCAAGTGAGGCGCAATCGTCGGCGCCGGCCCATTCGTCATCGCTTCCTGCGATGAAGTGCGATGGGGCGAGATAAAGCGCGACGGGGCGCGACTACGTGCGATGCGGTGCTATGGGGCGCGATGGGGGGATGAGCCGCGGCTCGGGCGGAACGCCGGAACCCCGCAGTCCCCGGTGAAGTTCGATGCCCCGAGCGAGGAAGCACCATGCCGCGTTTGGCCGAGCGGTACCGGCACATGGCGCCGAACGGGCGGCTCATGTCGGATAATCCGGCCCGTGGTCGCGGGCGAAACGGGGAGCGTTGAAGAAGGCTTGACTGGGGCCCTGTTGGAGATACTGTCATGCCCCGGCCGCGGGTGAGAATCTCCCGGCCGGCGTCCGAACAACCTGCTTGGGGCGGTAGCTCAATTGGTTAGAGTACCGGACTGTCGATCCGGTGGTTGCGGGTTCGAGTCCCGTCCGCCTCGCTTGAAACGGCCCTTTTTATAGGGCCGTTTTCATTTGGCTAGAAAATGGCTAGACGGTGTCGGCCAGGAGGCGCGCGCCGGCGCGCGCGAGGGCGTCCAGCAGCTCCCCTGCCGTCTCGGTGCCGGCCAGCGGGTACTCCAGGGTGCGGTAGACGGGCCCGGCGTCCAGGGCCCGCACGATCCGGAACGTCGTCGCCCCCGCGACGGCGTCCCCGGCGATCAGGGTGCGCTGGGCGGGGGCGGG
>CALMQD010000577.1 GCA_937871415.1 uncultured Phycisphaerales bacterium
GACGGTCGTCTCGCTCGCGACGAGCGCGATGACCCCCGCCCGGGCGACGGCCTCCGCGGCTTGCTCTTCGACAACGGCCACGATGCGCCCGTCGTCGAAGAGCGCTCGCTCGACGGCACGAGCCTGTGAAGTGGCGACCGCGACCACGAGCCCGCCGAGGATGCCCACGATCGCGGCGAGGGGGAGCATCTCGAGGGGCATGGCGCTGAGCCCGCGGGCCTCGAAGGACGGCGTGTCTCCGGCGAGCCACTGCGTGATGACCGTGGCGCAAACGGCGGCGATGAGCGCTCCGGCGGCGGTTCGGGAGGAGAGTTCGCGGTGGAGTTCTTCGACGACGAAGACAAGGCCGGCCAGGGGCGCGTTGAACGCGGCGGCGAGGCCCGCGCCCGCGCCGGCGGAGAGAAGTTGCGGCAGGTCGGAACTGGAAGTGCGGAGAGGACGCGCAAGGGCTTGCGCGACGGCGGCGCCCATCTGGACCGAGGGCCCTTCGCGACCGAGGGAGAGACCCGCGCCGATGCCGATGACGCCGGCGAAGAACTTCACGGGCAAGAGGCTGCGCCAGCGCATCTCGCGCATCTGCAGGAGGACGCCCTTGAGGTGCGGGATGCCGCTGCCCGCGGCCTGGGGTGAGAATCGCTGGGTCAGCCAGCCGACGAAAGCGCCCAGAACGGCTCCGATGAAGGGCATGACGCACCAGCCCCAGGCGGGGTAGGCGTGGAGTGCGGCGACGAGGTCGCCGCGACCCGACTCGGAGTACGCCAGCGCACGACGGAAGGCGACCGAAAGGAGCCCGGCGGCGAGGCCGATGACCGCGGCGCGGACGAAGTGGAACCGGCGCGGGGAGCGTCGGAAGGGCGCGTTGTCACCGGGCAGGGCGGCGGGTGAGTCGGTCGCGGCCGCGGATGGAGCCTGCATGGGAGAGGTTAGACGGGCGGGGCTGTCGGATCGACCGTGCGCCGGGATAGGTGCGTGCGCGGGGTGCGCGGCGACTATTCTGGGGTATGTCACTGGCTCTGCTCGAACAGCACGGGGCGATCGCGACAATCACGCTCAACCGGCCCGAGAGCCGCAACGCGCTCTCGATCGATCTGCTGCAGGCGCTGCACGCGCGGGTGGACGAACTCGGCGCTTCCGTACCAGGGCGCAACGTGCGGAACGGCGGCGAAGGTGGCGGGGCGGCGCGGGTGCTGGTGCTGACGGGGGCGGGGACGAGTTTCTGCGCGGGGATGGATCTGAAGCAGGTGCTCTCGGATCCGGACAAGCCGCTGGAACTGCTGGGGCTGCTGGCCGACCTGTGCGTGAAGATCCGGGAGTTGCCCTGCGTGACGATCGCGCACGTGAACGGCGCGGCGATCGGCGGGGGGTGTGGCCTGACGACGGTCTGCGACTTTGCGCTGACGTTCGACGCGTGCAAGATGGGGTTCCCCGAGGTCGACCTGGGCGTGTGCCCGGCCGTGGTGGCGCCGTGGTTGGTGCGGAAGATCGGCGCGGGCAAGGCGCGCGCGGTGCTGCTCAGGGGCGGGCTGATGACGGGCCGGGACGCGGCGGAACTGGGGCTTGTCACGCGCAGCGTGCCGGAGGCGGGCGGGCTCGCGGGGGCGGTCAAGGAGCTGGCGGAGCGTCTGGCCGGCGGCGGAGCGGCGGCGCTGGCGGCGACCAAGCGGCTGCTCAACGAGATCGATGGATCATTGGATCGGGACCTGTCGCGCCGCGCGGCGGAACTCTCGGCGCAGGTGCTCAAGACGCCCGAGACGCTGTCGACCCTGCGGGGGAAACTCGGCGCATGAACGGGAGGAAATCGCGCACAGGGCGAGCCTGTGTCCAACCTCAGCGGCGGTGCAGGCGGTTGGTGTGCGGCTCGCGCGCGGCCTGAGCGCGGACGGTCCGGCCCACCGCGGCGAGTTCCGCGAGCGTCACGACCATGTTCAACGCGATCCCCGGCGGCGGCTGCTGGCCGATCGTCGCGTACCCGCCGACCACGACCTTCGCGCCGACCTCGCCGGCGCACTTGGTGATGCGTTCGAGTTGCGGCCAGAGGGAGTTGCGTCCCTCGGTGCTGCACGCGCTGAGCCAGACCAGGAGCGGGCGGTGCTCGCGGATCGCGCCTTCGATCGCGGAGAGCGGCGTGCGTGCGCCGAGGTTGATGTCGCGATAACCCGACTCAAGGAGGACGGTCGCCGCCATGAGCGTGCCGAGCGAATGCTCGTCGCTCTCGGGCGCGCAGCCGATGGCGACGGGGGCGTTGGGCGCCGGGGGCGTGAGCGTCTGGCGGATCTGGTGGAGGGCCTCGAGGCAGATCTCGGTGGCACGGTGCTCGACGAGGATGCCGCGGTCGGAGTGGAGCCAGAGCTCGCCGATGCGGTGCATGGCGTGGGTGAGGGGTCCGTCGCAGACCTCGGCGATCGAGCGGGTCTTGATGAGGAAGGCGAGGATGAGCCCGCGTGCGCGGTTCGCGTCGCCGGCGCAGAGCGCGTCGAGGAGCGCGGCGTCGGCCCCGCCGCTCACGACGTCGGAAAGCGACGAGTTGGAAAGTTCCTCGAGCCCGAGCATCTCGGGCCGGACAACGGAAGAGTTGTTCTGACGGATGAAGCGGATGGCCTCGTGGAGGGCGATCCGCCTGTGGCCGCCGGCGGTGCGGGCGGCCTGGATCTTGCCCTCATCCACCCATCGCTTGAGCGAACTCTCGCTCACGCCGATGACCTCGGCCAGGTCCTTGGGCGACAGATCGCTCCGCACCGGAGGATTCCTTTCCAGCGACGCGCCGACCAGGCACCGATTGCTCATTCGGCGCGGGACGCACGCGTGTTGATGCTCATGAGAAGGCAGTTGCAGAACTGAGCGAAGTGCGCCCTGGTTCGACGCGTGTCGAACGCGGAGATGTTACCCCGCAAGTGTTGCTGCACCAAGCCGTTCAGGCGAGCGGGAAATAATCCGACAACATGGTCGGCAAATCGTCTTATAATGAAAACCCTGAGGGAGTCGATTTGCGAGTGGATCAAGGATCGGACGCCGGGAAGGGCGCGGTGTCCTTTGAGTCCATGAGGCTCGCGGGTGGATCAGGCCGCCTTGGCGGTCGAAACGTCGTTCGTCCGATTCG
The DNA here is from genome assembly GCA_937871415.1 of uncultured Phycisphaerales bacterium. Classification (GTDB taxonomy): domain Bacteria; phylum Planctomycetota; class Phycisphaerae; order Phycisphaerales; family UBA1924; genus JAHBK01. The sequence goes on from CALMQD010000577.1 coordinate 3,098, forward strand.
GAAGAGTCTGATCGGGCGCCTCGTCGACCTCGATGATCTCGTTCATGTTGGCGAGGCGCTTGTGGTAAGCAGTCCGGAGCGTGATGACCCGGTGCTTGAGGTCGTGGATCTCCCGCTCGTGCCCGAAGTACTGGGCGAGCGTGTAGAGAATGGCGGTCGCGCAGGCAAGCGCAATCAGGGCGATGACGGCCCAAGCCTCGAACGGGAGTCCCATACCGGGGGGATCGGCCGAACCGACCCGGCCCTTGAGCCGTTACACTTCCCGCCCATGTTCCTTCGACCCAGCGCCTCCCCCGATCATGCGATTCCGGAACTGCCCGTGATCAATCGACTTCGGTCGTTCCTGATCGGCGCAGCGGCGTGCGCCCTGTTTCTGGTCTCCCCGGCTTCGTTTGGCCAGGACGCGGATTCGCCGGACGAGCCTGCGCCGCGGGTGAGCCCGGACGAGACAGTGACGAATCCGCCGCCGCCGAGCGTGCCGGGGCTGCTGGCGACGAGCACGAACGAGATCGATATCCGAGTGGCGGACTGCGGAGTGGGGGACGCGGCGCGGTACGGCGACTGGTTCGCGATGCGTGTAGAGATCCAGGACAACGGCCCGAAGGTGCGGAACGTGGTCGTGCGGCTGTCGATCACGGACTCGGACGGCGACATCGCGCAGTACCAGCGCGCGGCCCTGCCGAACACGGGGCGCTGGGAGTCGGTGTGGTTGTACGCCCGCATGCCGTTCCACCCGCCGGCGGAGCTGGTGGTGAGCGTGCACGAGGCGATCGAAC
>CALMQD010000578.1 GCA_937871415.1 uncultured Phycisphaerales bacterium
GTCCGAGCGTCGCGAACAGCAGACAGACGGCAACACCGGCGTTGAACTGGATGGAGAATCGCATCGGCCCTGTCTCCTGCTTCGCCGCTTCACGGGGTCCCCCGGAACGGCGCGAGGGGCCGGATCACATCTCTTGTTCCGCGGGGCTGTTGGCGAACAGCATGCGCCGGTGCGGAATCCCGGCCTCCATGAACGTGTCCGAGTCGAACGTCCACCCCAGCGAGGAGTAGAAGCCCAGCGCAGTGTCCCGGGCGTGGCAGAAGATCTCGTCCAGCCCGATTTCGCCGAAGGCGCGGCGTTCAATCGCAACCACCAGCCGTGTACCGATCCCCTCGCCCTGCCGCTGCGGGTCAACGGTCATCTGCATGAGTTTGCCGATGCCGGTCTTGGGGTGGTTCGGCAGCAGGAGCGCCGTGCCGATCACGCGGGGCCCCGCCGGGTGGTCGAACACCGCCACAAAGTGCTCCGCCTGCTCCTCCAGACCCGGGAACAGACCCTGGAGCTTCGCGACGTCCAGCCCGATAGGCTGGAGCAGCACAGAGTCGCGCAGGGCGACCTCCTGTGCGTACAGCGGATCGGACGTGGTGATGCGGCGAATCTGGATCAAGGGCAGAGAGAATAGCGTTCCTGGCCCGCCGATGCAGCCCCCTGTCTCCCAAGTTCCCCGGTCCAGCCCCGAAGCCGAAGCACACCCCAGTGCGGCTGGGAACGGCGTGGATGGCCCAGCCCCGGGCACGCCCGCAGACCAGCGTCTGCTCTGCGAGCTGTGCGGGTACGACGTGGGCACGAGCCCCGCCGACTCGAACTGCCCGGAGTGCGGCTATCCGGTCGCCATGACTCGGGGTTCGCGCACCGGCACGGCTTGGCAGAACCACCCCACGTGGACCAGTTTCCTTTCGACTGGCTGGCAGGTTCTGCGACACCCCTGGCGAACCTTCGGGCTGCTGCGCCTGCACCCGGACTGGGAGATCCAAAGCGGCGATCAGGTCGCCCGGAACGCGATCGCGATGCAGATCCTTGTGCCGATGGCGCTCATCGGCGCCAGCATCGCCATGGAACTGTTCGATCGGCGTACCGCCACGACGGGCGTTGTGGTCGTTGCGGTGGTCTTGTTGTTCTTCACGCCGATTTCCGCCGTGCTTCTCGTGGGGCTTGTTCGAGCCGAGTCGGTCGGACTTCGGCTGATCGCCTGGCGCCGCGGCTATTCCACACCCCGGATCATCATCCGGGAGATCTGTGCGCACGCGTCGTACGGATGGCTCGTTGGGGCGATCCCACTCGGGGCTGGCATCGCGGCCGCGATGAACGACGTGTTCCCCGACATCCTCCTGCCATACCTGCCTCCCATTCCCGGGGAGCTCATCGGACCGGGTGCCGGCTTTGTGCTGGGCATGCTCTGCTTCGAGACGCTGGCGTACATCGGCCTCAGACGCTGTCGATTTACGACTTCTCTATCCGCTACTAGGGAGCCGTCGGCGTGACCTCCGAATCTGCGGCAATCCAGCGGCAGTGGCGTCCGATCCGGGACGATGACCTCCATGCTTCCTAGCATGCCCCGCCCCTTCCCTGCCCATTGCACAGCAGGACGGAACGGAGTCCGTCGTGTCCTCGCCCGTTGAAGAGCCCGTTGTGTCTCGCCCCGCTCCCGACTCGTCGGCTTCGCGGGGCGACACCCTGCGCCACGCGCAGGCGGTTCCGATCCACAGCGGCAGCGAGGGCGATTCCCACAAGTCGGCCTTTGGTGCCGAGCGCCTCGCGTGCGCCCGTTGCGGTTGGAGTTTCCGCAACGATCACATTCCCGAACACTGTCCCAACTGCGGCTGGAAGACCGGGCAGGCCTACGCGAGCGGCCCCGCGTCGATGGGCGTTCTGCGCCACATCCACTTCCGGCGCGTCATCAGCGCCTCGTTCGTCTCCAACGTCGGCAACTGGATGGAAATGCTCGGCGTCCAGATGATCGTCGCGCACGAGACCGGGTCGCTCAAGATGATGGGCTACCTGGCCGCGGCCCAGTTGTCGCCGATCCTGGTGTTCGGCGTTCTCGGAGGCCTGGTCGCCGACCGGGTGAACCGGCGCACCCTGATGGTCTTCACGCAGGTGCTGCTGATGCTGGTCGCGGCCTCGCTGGCGACCGTGACATGGCTCGGTCACGCCCACCCGAAGGTCCTGCTCATCATCTCCGCCGTGCAGGGGACTGTGATGGCCTTCAACACGCCGGCGTGGCAGGTGCTGACGCCGCGCCTGGTGCCGCGCGTCGACCTGACCAAGGCCATCACGCTGATGGGGATCCAGTTCAACGCCTCGCGGGTAGTCGGGCCGGCGCTGGCGGGGATGCTGCTGAGCGTGCTCGAGACCAAGTGGCTCTTCACGATCAACACGGTCACGTTCCTGGCGGTCGTCGTGGCGGTGCTGTTCTCACCGAACTCGCCGGCGCCCGCTCGCGCGGGTCGGCGAGCGGTCGAGCAGGTGCGGGAGGCGACGAGCTTCATCTTCGGCGAGCGTGGCCCGTTCTGTGTCTTCCTGGCGACCGTGTTCATGAGTTTCCTCGCCGCGCCCCTGGTGCGGATGCTCCCGCTGTACGTCATCAACGTGTACCACCTGAAGGATGAAGCCGCGGACAAGGCCACCGGCTGGTTCCTCGCGGTGCAGGGGCTCGGGGCGGTGTTGGGCGGTCTGGCGCTGCGCTACATCCCGGCGTGGTACCCCAAGCACCACTTCATCCCCATGGCGATCACCGGCGCCGGGATGACGATCACGATCTTTGCGGCGACGAAATCGCCGGCGTGGGGCTATCTCGCGATGTTCGGGGTGGGGTTCTTCTGGATCTGGGCCTTCAACCAGAGTTGGGCCGCGCTGCAGCACCTCGTCGCCGACCACATGCGCGGTCGGGTGATGTCTATCGCGACCGTCGCCTCGTTCGGCATCACCGCGGTGGGCAATGTCGTCGCCGGATGGGTCGGGGACAATGTATCGGCCAGGAGCGGAGACCCGGCACTCGGAGCGCACGTCAGCATCGCCGCCTTGAGCGTGATCCTCATCGGCGCCGGCATGGTCATGCTCATCTATCGGGTGCCCGAAGTGGACGGGATGCCCGACGGCCCTGGACCTCGCGACTACAACCTGCTCCGAGCGATCCTCGCGAGCGAGCATCGGCCCGGGCGGGGTGATCACACGACCCTTGTCAAGCGCCCGAGCGTGCTCGACGATCCCGCGCAGTCCATCGAGGAACGAGAGCCGTCGTGATTGACACGCC
>CALMQD010000579.1 GCA_937871415.1 uncultured Phycisphaerales bacterium
TCGAGCGCGCCGATGGCTTCATCGGAATCGAGCATCCAGTCGCGCAGGAAGACCGCCTGCAGCGCGTACACCGCCGGGCCCTCGATCCGGAGCGAAGCGTCCACCCACGGCCCGGTGCGCCGGTGGGGTGCAGACCGGAACATCGTGTCGGTGATGTTCTGGGATCCCGCGTAGGCGACCCGGCCGTCCACGACGATGATCTTCCGGTGGTTGCGGAGGTCGAGGCGCTGGAACGCCGCGCGCAGAATATTCGCGGGGAGCGCCTGAACCACGCGGACTCCGGCCTCGCTCAACCGACGCGGCAGATCGGAAGCAAGGAACGCCTTGCTTCCCACCGCATCGACCAGCACGCGGCAGAGAACACCGCGCTTCGAGGCGTCGATCAGGCACTGGGCAACCTTCACGCCCGCGCCCGTAGGTTGCCAGATGTACGTCTGGATGTGGACGTGGTGCTTGGCCGCGGCGATGTCGGCGCACACGCAGTCGATGAAGTCCGAGGTGTTGTTGAGACAACTGAGCCGGTTGTTCCTGAGGGGCGGGAACCCGGTCGCGTTCAGCCCGAAGCGGGCGATCGGCGCGTACATCTCGTCGATGCCCTGGCTTTCCAGGTGCCGGTGGTGCCAGACGCGGACCGCTTCGACTTCGATGCCCTTGGTCAGGACTTCGTAGCGACGGATACGCCGGCGCCCCAGTCGATTCTCGCCCACCAGCACGTACGCGATCAAGCCGATGACGGGCACGAACACCAGGACGGCCAGCCAGGCGAGCGTGACGGCGACCGGACGCCGTCGTGAGATGACCACCCCCGCCAGCAGGAGCCGCAGCCCCCAATCGATCGAGAAGAGCAGAACCGGCCAATACCCCGACCCGAGCGCGAACATTGAAGGCCCCTGGGCGTCCAACAATGAGCCTGCCCGGAGCCGCGACCGGCTCCGCCCATCGAAGCGGCGGAACGCCGACCGCCCTTCCTGCAGGCCAGAGAGGACCCGCTCATCGTACAGAACCCCCCCACTTCACGCTCGGTGCGTGTGAGTCCGGCTCCGCACTTCGGGCGTTTGCTTCTGGAGTTTGCCCGCCTGTGGCTGTTGCCGATGCTCATTGCGGCCCCGGTTTGCTTTGCCGCAAGTGAGGTCCGGGCCCAGCCTCGCGCGAACGGTGCGGTCTTTGCGTTGCAGGGCGACAGGGTTGAGAGGTGCATTGTGACCTGGCCTGGGGGAGAACCCGAGCCGAGCAGCGACACGGACGCGAGCCCGATGCTCGCCGCATTGGGCGGTCGACTGGCGGTCCTGCCGATCAAGGGGTACACGGCGTTGTCGCAATGCCAGTCGAACCGGGGTTTTCCGCCCGAGCGGGTCCCCAATCCTGTCGCGGTGGCCGACGTCATCATCGAGGGTCAGCACTCTCGCAAGCGCGTACGACTGTTCGAGGGTGAGGATGGCTCCCTGTTCGGCGCCGAAATCGCCGCCGCTTCGCCGGCCGACACCCAACCTTCCTCGGGCGCGCCCCAAGCCAATGAGATTCCGGCCTACGACCCCGAGGTGTACCCGTCGACCTGCAGGCTGGACCGTGGGAAGTTGATCGCGGTGGCTGAGCAGCAGGGCTGGCGCTGGCCGACCGATTTCTGGAAGTCGCTCAGAAAACGAGTGGTCGACGGAGAGGAGCCGGGGGCGCTCAAGAAGGGAGCGACGGTTGCGCTGACGCCGCCGTTCTCCCCGGGGAGACTGTGGCTGGATAAGCGCACGGTTTCTGAGAGGCTCCTGGGTAAAACGGTCCGCAGCTCGTCTCGAACCGAGCGCATTCTCTCTTCCGAGCAGTTCTTCGCGCGGCTGCCCACGTCCTACGACCCCAGGCAACCGTCGGGACTGCTGGTCTGGATCGACGCGGGGCCGGTGGGCGAGGTGCCGCGGGCGCTCGACCTGGCGCTCGATGATTCGGGGCTTGTCTGCGTCGCGCCGGCGAATATCGGCAACGATCGGCCCACGGTGGATCGCCTGCAGCTGGCGCTCGACGCCGTCGCGACCGCGAGCGCGCGGTTCCACATCGACCCGGCGCGGGTCTACGTCGGGGGCGTATCCGGCGGCGGTCGCATCGCCAGCATGGCGGTGGCCGGCTTTCCGGATGTGTTCACCGGCGCGCTCTGCATCGTGGGCCTGAACAGCTACCGCAACACGCCTTCGCCGTTCGGGGGTCAGTGGACGGCGACGTATGTCAAGCCGCAGGCAAGGCTCTGGGACCTCTACCGCACTCGCCCGATCGGCGTCATGACCGGGCAACGCGATTTCAACTACCTCGAGATCACAACGTCGGTCCAACTGCTCAGCGGCGACGGCCTGACGATCAAACTGTTCGATAACGCCACCATGGGGCATCAGATGCCCGAACCGGAGTGGGCGCGCGATTGCCTCCGCTGGATCGACGGCGCTGCGCGCACTCGCTCCGACGAGAACAGCCGATCGGCCGCCGAAGCGCTCAAGCGCGTGACCGATCGCCTGCGTGATCGCCCGGGCCTCACGGGTACGCAGCGCAGGGACCTGATCGATATCACGTCGAACTGGCCATGGACGCCAGCGGCCTGGGACGCCGCGGCGATCCTGGGCGCTACGCCGGGCTTGAAGCACGACGAGCCCGCACCCGCGGTTAAGCCAGCCGCTGGAAAGCCGTAAGGACCCGCTCGCGCGACGCCGCTCGGTCCACCAGCGGCTCGGGGTAGTCCAGGCTGGCCCGTGCCAGCGGCGGCAGTTCGCCGGGATCGTGGATCGCGCCGTGCTCGCCGCCGCCGAGGCTCACCAGTTCCGGCACGAACCGGCGGATGTACGCGCCGTCCGGATCAAACCGGCGCGACTGCGTAACCGGATTGAAGATGCGGAAGTAGGGCGCGGCGTCGGTGCCTGTTGACGCCGACCACTGCCAGCCGCTGTTGTTCTGCGCCAGGTCGCCGTCGACCAGGTGCCGCATGAAGTGCCGCTCTCCCCAGCGCCAGTCGATGAAGAGGTCCTTGGTCAGGTACATCGCGGCGATCATCCGCACCCGGTTGTGCATCCATCCCGTGCGGAGGAGTTGGCGCATGCCCGCGTCCACGATCGGGACGCCGGTGCGCCCTTCCCGCCATGCGTCGAAGTGATCCCGCCGATCGGACCACGCGATCCGAGACGTCGCCGGCTTGAAGGGTTTGCCCATGCAGACACGCGGGAAGCCCACGATGAGGTGCCTGTAGAACTCGCGCCAGATCAGTTCGCTGATCCAGTGAGTGGCTCCGGCGTACCGGGCCGCCGACTGCTCGAGTTTTCCGCCATTGGCGTCGAGCGCGGCCGCCAGACACCGGCGCGGCGAGATGCACCCGATGGAGAGGTAGGGCGAGAGCGTGGACGTGCCGTCTTCGCCGGGAAAATCACGGCGGTTCTTGTACTCGGCGATGCTCCTGTCGACGAAACGGTCGAGCCTGCGGACCGCCTCGGCTTCGCCGGGCGGCCAAAGATCGGGCGCAACGTGCGGCTCGAGCCCCTGGAGCGCCGCCGGGATCGTCCGCCCGCCGAGCTTGGCCAGAAGCCTGGCTTCCGGGGGCGTCACGGAGGGCGGCCTGCCAAGCACCCGGGCCGGGCCTTCGAGCAGCCCTTGTTCTTCGAGCGCGCGGAAGTACGCCCGCTTGAACGGCGTGAAAACGGTGAAGTACTTGCCCTCCCCCGTGCGGACCGAGCCGGGGGCGAGCAGAACCTGATCGTCGAAGGCGTGAACGGGGACTCCGCTCGTTGCCAGGGCTTTCTCGACCGCGGCGTCGCGTCGGCGTTCGTTGACCTCGTATTCGCGGTTGTAATAAACCCCTTCGGCGCCGAGCCGCCCTGCCAGCCCCGCGATCGCTTCCGGCGCATCG
>CALMQD010000580.1 GCA_937871415.1 uncultured Phycisphaerales bacterium
CCGCCTGATCCCGCGCATCCGCGTCGATGATCCGGTTCGCTCGGACGACCTGCACCTGAGTTCATTCGCGACACACCAGGCCCTTGACGGTCTTTTCGGCAGCGCCAACACCAAGGACGGCACGACCTACACGGTGAAAGTCCCGAGCGCCTCCGGCGAAGAGCATTACGAACGCATCTTCACCATCCCCGGCATCACGGTGTGGGCCAAGTCGGGCACGGCGGACGTTGCGCCCTTCAAGGCCGACCTGGGGCTTCCCGGCGGTCCGGCGGTGTACGACGGCGACCACGCCTGGTGCGTGGCGCTCGTGGGCGTCGGGCGGCCTGAATACGCGATCGCGACGGTCATGGATCACGGGGGCTCGGGGGGCAAGTGCGCCGGGCCGGTGGTGAACAACATCATCGCCGCGCTCGTGGCCGAGGGATATCTGCCCGACCTCGCAAATCATCACACTCCGTCCGGGTCGGGCGACAACGACGAGGATGCCGGTGTGACGCCCCTTCCGAGGGAGAGCGATCCGGCGTTGGTTCACGCCCAGGGAGCGGACGCGCACCGCGAATGATCGTGCTCTTCCGGAACATCATCGGATCGAACACGACGCTCAAGCACGGCGCGTGGTTGTGCATTGCTTCGGGGCTGGGGCTGAGCCTGCTGGGGCTCTACGCCATCGATCTGGGGGCGCACGATCCGCCCTCGGGACCGCTGCCGGTCACGATCGAGGGCGTGGTGTTCAAGCAGATTCTGTTCTTGTGCGCCGGGCTCATGGCCGCGACCCTGGCGGCGCTCCCGCACTACAAGATCGTTCGGTCCCTGGCGTGGCCGTCGATGATCGTGGTGCTGGGGTTGCTCGCGTTCCTGCTGATTCCGTTCGTGCCCACGAGCATCGTGCGCCCACGCAACGGCGCACGCGCGTGGATCGACCTGGGACCGGTGGACCTTCAGCCCGCGGAGCTCGCCAAGATCGCGTTCGTTCTCGTCGCGGCGCACACGCTCCGCTATCGCCAGACGCACCGCAAGTTCCTGGGGCTGGTGCTGTACGGCCTGCTCGCGGGCGTGCCCATGGGCCTCATCCTGCTCCAGCCGGACATGGGAACGGTGCTGCTCTTCGTGCCCGTGCTCTTCGCCATGCTCTTTGTCTCGGGCGCCAAGACCAAGCACCTGGCGATCGTCGTCGTGTGCGCCATGCTCGCCGCGCCCGCGGCCTACCCGCTCCTCAAGCCGCACCAGAAGAAACGCATCGAGGGCCTGCTGCTCATCATGAAGGACCCCCGGCGCGGGGCCAACGACATCAACTACCAGATGGTCACCGCCAAGACGCTCGCGGGCAGCGGCGAGGTCTTGGGTCAGTCCGACGGGCGCGCACGCTCCCTCATCCGCTTCAACCGCCTCCCCGAGCGGCACAACGACATGATCTTCCCGATCATCGTGTGCCGGTTCGGCCTGCTCGGCGGCGTGCTGGTCGGTGCGCTGTACGGCGTGTGGTTCCTGGGGGCCTACCTGACCGCCGCGTTCAGCAAAGACCCCTTCGCGCGTCTGCTCGTCGTGGGCTTCATGACCTTCATCGCCGGGCAGGCGTTCGTGAACATCGCGATGACGATCGGCATCCTCCCGGTCATCGGCGTTTCGCTTCCCTTCGTGTCCTACGGGGGTTCGTCGATGCTCTCGTCGTGGCTCATGACCGGGCTGGTCGTGTCGGTCGCGATGAGACGCCAGGCCACGTTCGCCAAGCCGGCGTTCGAGTACGACCCTATTCCCTACGACCCGGACGACCCCCACCTGCCGCAGAAGATCATGCCGCAGGTCGGAAGTGAGAGCGGTCGGACCGCGGCCGACGCGGCGAGCAGGCCGTTCCCGAGCGCCCGCGTGATCGCGCGGCGTGTTCCCCGCACCAGCAACTCCCGCAAGGCGCGATCCGCATGAGCAAGCCACGAGTCTCGAGCCCGACGTCCGCCCAGAGGGTCTCGTCCGCGAAGAACCGGCATGGCCGCGGCGGTGGGGCACGCACGATTCTCCCCGACTCGCGCATCTCGCCGCGGTTCGCCGGACTCGTGACGTTCGGACGCTATCCGCGGTTCGAGGACGTGTCCCCGGAGAACCGGCCGGTAGATTGGGCGGTGTTCGGCGTGCCGTTCGACGGCGGCGTGACGTACCGCCCCGGGGCGAGGTTCGGGCCGCGGGCGATCCGTGAGGAATCGCAGTACCTCAAGAGGTATTCGCTGGCGCACAACGTAGATGTCTGTGAGCGGCTGTCGCTGTGCGACGCGGGCGATTCGCCGGTGGCGCCTTACGACTGTGAGGCCAACGCGAGTCGGGTGTACGAGTTCGCTCGCGGCTTCGAGGATCGGCGCGCGCGGCTGCTCGCCCTCGGCGGCGACCACTCGATCGCGTACGCGTGCATCAGGGCGGCGCACGAGCGCGCGGGGTCACCCAAGGGCGGCCTGGCCCTCCTGCACTTTGATTCCCACCTCGACACGGTCGACGCGGTCTGGGGCGAGAAGTGGGGGCACGCGAGCCCGTTCCGTCGCGCGATCGAGGAAGGAATCGTCAACCCGCGCCGGATGATCTCGGTCGGGATCAAGGGGCCGCTCAACTCCGCTGACGATCTCGCGTTCGCCCGCGACCATGGCGTGACGATTATTCCCGGAGAAGAGGCGGCGCGCAACGGCGAGCGAGGGCTCCGGGCGTTTGTCCGCAAACTCGGCGGCGCGCCGGCGTACGTCTCGTTCGACATCGACTGCGTCGATCCGGCCTTCGCGCCGGGCACCGGCACGCCCAGCGTCGGCGGGTTGACGTCGGCGCAGGCTCTCGAGCTTGTCCGGTCGTGCGCGGGGGCGAATGTCGTCGGCGGCGACGTCGTCGAGGTTCTGCCCGACCGCGATCACGCGGGGATCACCGCGCTGCTCGCGGCGCACATCGCCTTCGAGATCATCTGCCTGACAACCTTCTCGTGACGATCGACCCGTGCGCGAGCCCGTGGCGGGTTTTCAGCGGCGCAGCGCGACGATGAGTTCGACCTTGCCCGTCGGCTGACCGAGCCTCTGAGCGATCTCCACCGCCGACATTCCCTCGTCGGTGAGGCGATAGATCTGTGCGGACAGGCCGTCGAGCCCCGGGGTGCCGGGCGCCATGGCCGGGCGCGCGGACAACGCGCCGGCGACGGGAGACTCCGCGGCTGCACCGCTTGTCGAACGCGCTGCGCCCGCGGAAACGCCGGCGCCGAGAGTTGTCGGCACGCCGCGCGGGACGACTTCCACGCGCGGGAGCGGCGGGGGCGAAACCGGCGAGGGCGCACCCCAGCCCGAGGCGGCGGCGGTTGTCGGCGAGAGCCGCTCCAGCCGAGAGATTCGCTCCTCGCTCTTGGCGATCAGTTCTTCCAGGCGCGCGGCGCGGGCGTCCATCTCGATCGCCAGGCGCTGCGCCAGTTCCTCGACATCGCGTTTCAGGTCGAACAGGCGCCGATACGACTGGTCGGCGGCGAGCACCGCCGGCGCGAGATCGGCGTGATCTTTCGGAGACGCACGGTGCGTGCCGGCGCGCCCGGTGAGGAGCCCGCGGAGG
>CALMQD010000581.1 GCA_937871415.1 uncultured Phycisphaerales bacterium
GATGAGCACATCGAAGGGCTTTCTCGTTGAAAACACGGCACTTGCGCCATTCGAGCGCGGTTCAACCACTTGCTCAGAGAGGCCCGTTTAGAGGGCCCTTTGGGGGTCAGTGTTGAGAGGATTTGAACTGCTCCATCACACACTGGCAAGTGCTCTCAACCTTTCACCGTGAAATCACCGTCGGCGCTGGGCGTTGAGGGGTTGGTGCTTGGGGCGGCTGTCATACAACCGTCATGTTTCGGCCCGCCATCGCGCATCAATACCTCCATGCCGGAACGCGCGTTCCGCCAGTCACCTCAACCGGTCGCGGCGGAAACTCCCGCTCGGCCACGGAGCATTCGCATGGATACTCGGAAACTCTCGGTCGGAATCGTCGCGCTCGCCCTGCTCGCCGGTGCTGGCGCATGGGCGTTCGCCCAGCCCGGCCAACCGCCTCAACCCGCTGGAAACGCTCAGCCCAAGGGGGAGGAGAAGGAAGGCGACGAAGAAGAGGTCATCACGCTGGACAAGGCCCCCGAGGCAGTCCGCGCCGCCGCGATCAAACTCTCGGGCGACGCCAAGAACATCACCAAGGTCATCAAGGAAGAGGACGACGAGGACGTGGTCCAGTACGAGATCGAGTACAACGAGGGTGCGGGCGCGGCGACGATCAAGTGCGCCGCGATCTTCTCCGCCGCGGGCGACCTGATGGAGACCGAGAAAGCCGCGACCGAGGCCAAACTCCCGGCGGCCGTCATGGCCGCGCTCAAGAAGGACTACCCCAAAGCCACCTTCGCCGACCCGCAGGTGGTGACCAAGATGTTCTACGAGATCGAGGTCGTGATCGATGGCAAGAAGCACGAGGTCAAGGTCGATGCCTCGGGCAACATCGAGGATGAGTCCGAAGGCGGCGATGAGCACGGCGAGCACGCCAAGGGTGAGAACCACGAGAAGGGCGAAATGCACGAGGGCAAAAAGGACAAGAAGGACTGAGGCAACACGGCACGATTCTCCAGTCACCTCCACCGCCGCGCGCCCCGCAGGACGTTCGGCGGTTTCCGTCCGACTCCCCGGCTCGCCAGCCCAAGGATGCACAACCGATGCCCACTCCCGCCGCAACAACGCTCAGCAAACTCCCCGCGATCACGCTCGCGTTCTGGATCATGAAGATCGCGGCGACCACGCTGGGCGAGACCCTTGGCGACTTTCTCTCTAAAGGCCCCGAGCACGGGGGCATCAACCTC
>CALMQD010000582.1 GCA_937871415.1 uncultured Phycisphaerales bacterium
GCAGGGGTACCTGGTCGTGACGGTGCCGGGCGCGGGCGCGATCTCGGTGGTGGGCGTGGGGCTGCTGGTCCTGGCGGCGGCGCGGCCGCGGCGGCGCTGAGCGGGGCAAGCGGGGGGGGAAGCGCGGGGGAAGAGCCCCGACAACCGAGCAAGGCGGGGAGAGCGCGGCGTATCCTTCCGCCCACGCCGGGAGCGTGAAAACGGGGGCGGCGGCGGTGCGCGTGCGCGCCCGCCGGGTTGATCGATCCGCTCGGTCCGGCGAGCCCTCACTCCGCGAGCCCACACATGGCCATTCTCATCGACGCGAACACGAAGGTCCTCTGCCAGGGCATCACGGGGTCGTACGGCGGGCAGCACGCCAAGGGGTGCTACCTGTACGGCACGCAACTGGTGGGCGGTGTGACTCCGGGCAAGGGCGGTCAGAAGTTCGAGGTGGACGCGGGCGGCGGGGCGTCCGTGCCGGTGTTCGACACGGTGAAGCAGGCGGTGGACGCGACGGGGGCGACGGCGACGATGATCTTCGTGCCGCCGGGGGGCGCGGCGGACGCGATCCTGGAGGCGGCCGACGCGGGGATCCGTGTGATCTGCGCGATCACGGAGGGGATCCCGGTCAACGACATGGTCAAGGCGCGGGCGGTGCTGGACGAGATGAACGCGGGGCGCGCGGAGGGTGAGAAGATCATCCTGGTGGGGCCCAACTGCCCGGGCGTGATCACGCCGGGGAAGAAGACGGGCGCGGGGGACAAGAGCAGCGACGTGTTCACGTCGAAGGCCAAGGGCGGCGGCGGGTGCAAGATCGGGATCATGCCGGGCTACATCCACACGCACATCAGCGAGAGCAAGCGCGGCAAGGCGGTGGGGATCGTGAGCCGCTCGGGCACGCTGACGTACGAGGCGGTGTGGCAGACGAGCAACCTGGGCTTCGGTCAGAGCACGTGCGTGGGGATCGGCGGCGATCCGATCCGCGGGCTCAACCACATCGACTGCATCCGGCTGTTCGAGAACGACCCGGAGACGCACGCGATCCTGATGATCGGCGAGATCGGCGGGACCGACGAGATCCGGGCGGCGGAGTACGTGCAGAAGCACGTGAAGAAGCCGGTGGCGGCGTTCATCGCGGGGCGCACGGCGCCGCCGGGGAAGCGCATGGGGCACGCGGGGGCGATCATCGGCGGGGCGGACGACACGGCGGACGCGAAGATCGCGGCGCTGAAGAAGGCGGGCGTGGAGGTGGCGATGAGCCCGGCGGAGATGGGGCAGGCGGTGATGCGCGCGATGAAGTTGGTTTGAGCGCGGGAAGTTGGTTTGAGCGCGGGAAGTTGGTTTGAGCGCGGGCGCTTCGGCGCGCCGTGCGGCCGTCCGATAACAAGCAGCGGTTCAGGGGAGTTCCGGGGCGGGCCAAAGCCCGCGGCCCCGAGGGTCGATAGCCCCGGCGAGTGCGCGATGGTTCTCGGCACTGCACGGAGGCCCCACCATGTCCACGACGACCCCGGCCGCGGCAAACCGTTCTGTCTCGATCGATCCGAACGCGCCGAAAGTGACGGGCGACATCCTGCTGGAGGCGGGGACGAACGAGCTGGAGGTGCTGGTGTTCCGGCTCGGGGGCGTGTGGCTGGGGGTGAATGTCGCCAAGGTGCGCGAGGTGATCCGTCCGGTGAAGACGATCGCGGCGCCGCACCAGCACCCGAGCGTGATCGGGATGTTCAACATCCGCGGGAGCGTGCTGCCGGTGGTGGACCTGTCGCGGCACCTGGGGATCGAGAGCGAAGTTTCGGCGCGGTTTGAGCGCGCACGTCACGGGATCGCGACGGGCGCGGAGGGCGAAGACGCCGGCGCGCAGGGCGCGAAGGCGCTGCGCCAGGACGAGGGGCGGGTGATCATCACGGAGTTCAACGGCCTGCGGTGCGGGTTCCTGGTCGACAACGTCGAGCAGATCCACCGGATGAGCTGGCAGAAGGTGCGCCCGGCGCCCGACCTGTCGCAGGTGGGCGCGGCCAGCGGCGTGGTCTCGACCACCACCGGCATCATCGAGCTCAACGGGCGGCTGGTGCAGATGGTCGACTTCGAGTCGGTCGCCGACTCGATCCTTCTGCAGGAGAAACTGCACGTCTCGAGCGTGGACAACCCCCTGGGTGTGGACCGCGCGGGCAAGCGCGTGGTGATGGCCGAGGACAGCCCGTTCATGCGTCAACTCATGCAGCGGGTCTTCCTCGCCAGCGGGTACGCGGGGCTGGAGGTGTACCCGGACGGTCAGGCGGCGTGGGACGCGATCCACGCGAGCGCGAGCACGCCGGGCTCGCGCCGGATCGACGCGGTGGTCAGCGACATCGAGATGCCGCGGATGGACGGGCTGCACCTGTGCAAGCGGATCAAGGAGACGCCCGCGCTCAAGGACGTGCCGGTGGTGCTGTTCAGTTCGCTCATCAGCCAGGACAACCTCAAGAAGGGTCGCCAGGTGGGCGCATCGGTGCAGATCCCCAAGCCGGAACTGAGCGAGATGGTGCTGCTGGTGGACAAGGTCGTCAGCGGCGTGAAGGTGGAGGTCGAGGACCTCGGGCGCGCGGGCGCTTCGCGGGTCGCGGCGTAAGCGCGGGGTCCGGGCTTTGTCCAGGTCGATCAAGCGCCGTCGCGGAACGCCGCGGCGGCGTCGTACTTTCGACGCGTCATCGTTGGGAGATCAGGGAAGGGTGGCTGACGGGACTCGAACCCGCGACCTCAAGGATCACAACCTCGCGCTCTAACCAACTGAGCTACAGCCACCATCACGGCGGGGCGCGGCGGGAGGGTTGGGACAACCCCGGCACGCGCACCCGTGCCCGCCCCGGCGACCGGGGCCTGAATGCTATGCGGGGCCGTTCGGCGCGTCACGAACGCGGCGGGGCGGCGTGCGCGAACGGGTTGCGGCGTGTTGGAGGAGCGGGGGCGACGGGCCGGAGAACCTGAAAAGACAGCCCCGCACGGCGGAGCGCGCGGGGCTGAGGAGAGAGATCGGTGGGGCGGTGCGGGGCGGTCAGACGCGCTGGGGCTGGCGGGATTCCGCGGCGGAGCCGCCCATGGGCTTGGGCTCGACGTGACCGAGCGCGCGGGCGACGAGTTCGCCGCGGCTGGAGGCGTTGAGTTTGCGGTGCAGGCTCTTGACGTGGTCGTGGACGGTGTGGGGGCTGCGTCCGAGTTCGTCGGCGATCTCGCGCACGCTCTTGCCCAGGAGGAGGTGGCGGAGGATGACCTGTTCGCGCTGGGTGAGCCAGTGTGAGGAGTCGGAGCTGTCGGGCCCGATGGCCATGAGTGCGCGCCGCGCGAGGGAGGGGAGGATGGCGCTGAGGGCCTCGACCTGAGCGGAGAGGTCGGGGCGCCCGCCGCCGGTGTGCGCGACTTCGACGACCAGGCAGCGTCCGGCGTTGCGGACGTCGGTGGCGAGGGAAGCGGCGCCGAGGACCATGCCGGCGGAGCGGACGGCGTCCCAGCGCTGAGCGAGGGGCGTGTTGTGATAGTCGGCGGGGAGGCCGAACTGATCGGGCGTGCCGGCGCGGACGCTGCCGGGTGGCAGGTCGCCGGGGCTCCAGGAGAGGTGCCGGGCCTGGTCGAGGCTGGTGCGCACGCGGGTGAGCGCAGCGTCGGAGGGGTCGATGGGGAGGACGGAGACGGCGGAGCGCGAAGCCCCGACGGTCGTCGTGACCTCGGCGACGTAGCAACCGGCGGCGCCGGTGGCGTCTTTGCGAAGGATCGCGCCCGAAGCGTCGACGTGGCCGATGAGCACGGCGGCGACGGAGGGGGGGCAGAGCGGGAGCACCGCGGCCGCCGCCAGGTCGCACCAGTCCTGCGTCGCCACGGCGGGGAGCGAGCAGATGTTCTCGGTGATTCGGACGGCGGAACGGATACTTCCGATTCCGTCACGTACTTGGGTGGTCATTCCGGCCTCCTATGCCGACGCCCCTGCGCCCAACGGGGGCGTGTCGATCGAGCCACGATCAAACGAATCGAGATGGAAACGCGCAACATCCGTGTACGCGCCGCGGGGCAACAGGACAAGCCCTCGACGGCTGAGGGAGCATAGCCGATCCCCGATCTTCGTGCCCCGCGCTTTGGTGAGGGGTGCGGAACAAGGCTGGGAAGATCTGCGGCGTGTGCCGCGTGGGGAAGGTGCCTGCCCCAGAACATGCCCATGAACCGGGTGGGCGTCAAGGCTGAAAACGCCGGTCCGGCCCCTGTCCCCCGGGAACTCGGGTGCTTCCGACAGGGGTGAAAACGGGCTCTGAACGAGGGGAAAGAGCGTCCATTTTCACAAGCCGTTGCAGCACCGAAGCCTTAGGTCGGCCAACGGCGGCTGAGAACTTCAATAGGGACGTGCAGGGTGAGTGCCGCGGGCTGTCGAAAGCGCCATTCGTGGGAGTGAAATCGGACTCACGAGCGGTTGAGCGCATGGGGCGCTGACTTGCGCGTCGGCGGAGAAGGAGGCGGGCGCTACGCTTGTGGCCCTCGTGGGCGCAGCGCCGCGGGCAAACTCCACCCTGTTTTGAGGGGCCTCATGGGCACTTCGACTGCGACGATTTCCACCGCCGCCTGGGCCGACGACCACACGCCGCGGATTGCGATCCTGGGCGCGGGCCCGACGGGCCTGGGCGCGGGGTATCGCCTGAAGGAGCTGGGGTACAGGAACTTCCAGTTGTTCGACCGGCACGAGTACGTGGGGGGGCTGGCGCATTCATTCACGGATGCGCAGGGGTTCACGTGGGACATCGGCGGGCACGTGATGTTCAGCCACTATTCGTACTACGACCGCGTGTTCGACGCGCTGATGGGGGAGGAGTACACGCTCAACAACCGCGAGAGCTGGGTGCGGATGTTCGACCGGTGGGTGCCGTACCCGTTCCAGAACAACATCCGTTACCTGCCCAAGGAGGCGGCGTTCGAGTGCATGAGCGGGCTGATCAAGGCGCAGAACGGGAAGGGGAAGATCGCCTCGCCGGCGCTGGCGCGGAACTTCGGCGAGTTCATCGACGCGGTCTTCGGCGAGGGGATCGCCAAGCACTTCATGCGGCCTTACAACTACAAGGTGTGGGCGTACGAGCCGGAGGCGATGAACAAGCAGTGGATCGGCGAGCGCGTGGCGGTGCTGGACGTCGATCGGGCGCTCAAGAACGTGATGCTCGGGACGGACGACTTCGGCTGGGGGCCGAACAACCAGTTCAAGTTCCCGCTCAGGGGCGGCACGGGCGAGTTCTACCGGCGGTTCGGGCCGGCGCTGGGGCTGGGCAAGAGCGGGGGCGAATGCCACGTCAACCTGCGGAAGCGCGTGGTGTCGATCGACCTGGAGCGCAAGGTGCTGTCGTTCTCCGACGGCACCGCGGAGCACTACGACATCCTGATCTCGACGATGCCGCTGGACGTGCTGTGCAACAGCGTGCTGCGGGGTGATGTGCCGGCGGGGGTGAAGAGCGCGGCGGCGGGGCTGAAGCACTCGTCGGGGTACATGGTGGGGATCGGGCTCAGGAGCCGCGCGCCGGGCGCGGGGACGCCGGACACGAAGAGTTGGATGTATTTCCCGGAGAGCAACTGCCCGTTCTACCGGGTGACGTACCTGTCGAACTACTCGCCGCACATGACGCCGGACCGGGCCAACTACTACTCGCTGCTGTGCGAAACGAGCGAGAGCCCGGCGAAGCCGACGCGCGGCGACAACGGGCGCGACACGGAGGCGATGATCGAGGAGACGATCGTCGGACTCGAGAACGCGGGGCTCCTGGAGCCGGGCGAGCGAAAGAACATCGTGAGCCGGTGGTGCTACTACGCGGACTACTCGTACCCGACGCCGAGCGTGGAGCGCGACGAGATCCTGACGCAGGTGATCCCGTTCCTGGAGAGCCACGACATCTATTCGCGCGGGCGGTTCGGGATGTGGAAGTACGAGGTCTCGAACACCGACCACACGCTCATGCAGGGTGTGGAGTGCGTGAACCGGCTGCTCCTGGGCGAGCCGGAGACGACGATCGGGATGACGTACCAGATCACGCAGGACGGGCGCGAGGCGGCGGTGCACGAGCGGAGCGCGCAGGCGGGGAGCGGGGAGAAGCGACTCTCGAAGCCCGCGGCCGCGCAGACGCCGGTGCCGCAGACGCGTGCGGCGAATCTGGGGGTGACGGCGGACGGGGTGGAGGTGCAGGTGCCCGGGGTGGCGCGCGTGGTCGTGAGGCCGCGGGCGGCGGGAGCGGTGCTCGCGGCCCACACGCCGAGCGTTCACGCGGTGGGTGACCGGCCCGAGGCGGACATCAGCGAGGAAGAGCTGGGCGTGACGCAGCGGCGGGATTGAAGGCCTTTGCGGCTTTTCCCGGGGCTGCCCATACGATGTCGGTATGAAGTGGTTCTGGCTCTGTGTGTTGGCGCTAGTCCTGGTGAGCGGGGGGCTGTGGATCGCGCGGTCGGGACCGAAACCCGGCGCGACAGAGACGGAGAACCAGACCCAAGCGCCGGCGCATGGCGCGGCGACCGAGGCTCAGCCGAAACCGCTTGAGCCGAACGGGCCCAAGCTGAGTGCGGCCGAGCCGAGCAAGAAGGCCGAGACGGCCAAGTCCGATTCGGGCCCGGCCGAGGCGGCCCAGTCCGGAAGCGACGCGAAAGGCGATGCGGGGAACATGCCCGCGCCGCCGCAACTGGATCTCGACGCGATGCTGCTGGGGGAGTCGGGCCCGAGCAAGGCGGTGCAGGCGGCGGCGGATGCGCCGCACACGACTCCGGCGCCGACAACGCCGCCGGTTTCGGCGGGCGGGGAAGCGGGGGGGAATCCGAAACTCGGCCCGATGAAGGTCGAGGCGCAGCCGGACGGGTCGGTGAAGGTGGAC
>CALMQD010000583.1 GCA_937871415.1 uncultured Phycisphaerales bacterium
CCCGGGCTGTACATGATCGGGGCGGTGGTGTGCTTTGCGCAGGTCGCGGGTGTGGAGCCGGCGATGTCGCCTGCGGCGCAGGGCGCGGCCGCGGGCCTGGTGTTCTGCACGACCGTCGGGGTCTATCTGCTCGACCGTGTGAAGTTGCGCGATAGCTGGTTAGATCCAGCGGACGCGGAGGCCGATCCTCGGCAGTACGCGTTCATCGCGCGGCACGCTCGTGTGCTGCGGGTCTGTGTGTGCGTGATGCTGGGCGTCGCCGCGTGGCTGGGTTCGCGGCTGGTGGTCGGCGGCGCGGTGATCCCCTTTGTCGGCGCGGTGGGGGTGTTGGTTTATGCCGGACGGCCGCGGCGGAACGCGCGTCGGCCCAAGGACATGCTGCTGCTCAAAAACGCGTACGTGGCTTCGGGCGTGACGGGCCTCGCGGGGATCGTGAGCATCGCGGCGCACCAGCCGCACGCCGGCGCGGCGGCGGCGGTTCGGTTCGCCGGGGTTCACGGCGCGGGGTTGGCGGTATCGGCGGCGCACCTGGCGCTGCGGGTGTTCGCGGATGCGGCGCTGTGTGATCTGGACGATGAGCACTCCGACCGGCGATTCGGGACGACGACTTTGCCCGGGCGGATGGGGAGGATGCCCGCGTGGAACGCGGCGATGCTGCTGCGGATCGCGGCGTCGGCGGCGCTCATGGTCGTGCCGACTGTGCCGCGGGTGGTGGGCGCGGCCTGGGCCGGGGTGACGGTGGTTTCGTCGATGCTGCTGCGGGGAGCGGCGCCGGCGCGGGTGCGGCACTGGGTCGACGTGCGGTTTGTGCTCGAAGCCGCGGCGGCGTGCGCGGTGATCGCATGCGTTACGTGACGTGGGTGTTGAGCGTGTGAGCGTCCGAAGGCGCGGCGCAGACTCTACCATCGCCCACCATGACCACGATCCGGCCCACAGTTGAGGCGGATTTTCCGGCGATCGCGGCCCTGACCAACGAGTTCATCGTCGGCTCGGCGGTGCACTTTGGCTACGAGCCGGTGACCGACGCGGAGCTTCGGGGGTCGTGGGTGGAGACACGCGAGCGGTACCCGTGGCTGACCGCGGAAGTCGGCGGGGAGTTCGGCGGCTACGCAAAGGCAGGCTCGTGGCGCACGCGCGCGGCGTATCAGTGGTCGGCGGAGGTCGGGGTCTACGTCTGCGGGCGTTGCCGCGGCGCGGGTGTGGGCAGCGCGCTGTACCGCGAGCTGCTCGACGAACTGCGGCGGCGCGGATTCCACTCGGCGATCGGCGGCGTGACGTTACCCAACGATGCCTCGGTGCGGTTGCACGAGCGGCTGGGGTTCACGCACGTGGGCACGTTCCGTCACGCGGGGTACAAGTTGGGCGCGTGGCACGACGTGGGGTTCTGGCAGGTCATGTTGCACGGCGCGGGGCATGCGCCGGCGCGGGTGTGAGTCGCGGTGGTCTGGGCGGCGCAGGCTCAGAGGCCCGTGCAGAGTCGGACGATTTCGAGCGGCGCGTCGGGCTGGTCGCCGGGCGCGAGGATCGAGACGTGGTCGCCGGGAAGCAAGAGCGTGTCGGCGGCGGGGAGGATGATGACGCCCGCGCGTTCGACGGCGGTGACCAGGCAGCCGCGGGGAAGGCCGGCGTCCTGGAGTTTTCTCCCGGCCAGCGGCGAGCCGGTCTGGACGCCGATGTACATAGAGCGCGGCTCGGGCTTGTTCAGCGCCTGGCCGGATCGGTGGAGGTCGGCCTCGAGCAGGGCGTCATAGACCGGGGGCTCGCGGAGGGCTTCGCCGGTGAGGTAGGCGGCGAGCCCGGCGATGCAGATGGGAAAGAGCAGTTCGTAGCCGTTGGTCATCTCGCTGATGAGGACGATGCCCGTGAGGGGCGCGCGGACGGAGCCGACAAACATGGCGGCCATGCCGAGCACAGCGAGGACTTCGGCCTGATCGGCGATGGAGGGAGCGAGGCGGCCCGCGCCGTGCGCAAGGACGGCGCCGATGAGCGCGCCGATGAGCAGCATGGGCGCGAAGATGCCGCCGGGCGCGCCCGAGCCGTAGCTGATGACCGTCAGCACGAACTTGAGCGCGAGGAGCACGGCGAGGGGCGCGAGCGTGAGGGCGAGCTTG
>CALMQD010000584.1 GCA_937871415.1 uncultured Phycisphaerales bacterium
GGAAGTTACGAACTCGCAGTACGCAGCGTTCCTGAACGCGGTCGCGGCGACAGACACCAACAACCCGTACAACGCGGGCATGGCCGGTTCCGTGGGCGGGATCCCGCGTTCGGGATCCTCGGGTTCTTACACGTATGCGGCCGTGAGCGGACGCGAAAACAACCCCGTGAACTGGCTGAGTTTCTGGAGCGCGGCTCGCTTTGCCAGCTGGATGCACAACAACCAGCCGACCGGGCCGCAGAACAACAGCACGACCGAGAGCGGCGCGTACACGATCACGGCGGGCGGCATCAGCGCGAACAACATCGCGCGGAACCCCGGCTGGCGATGGGCTGTGGCCAACGAGAACGAATGGTACAAGGCGGCGTATTTTCAGCCCGTCGGTCAGGGCGGGGATGCGGACAGTTACTGGTCCTATCCGACATCGAGTAACACCGCTCCGACGACCGCACAGGCCAACTTCAATAACGCCGTCGGCAATACTCGGGCCGTCGGCTTCTACGCGTCGAACTTCTACGGCACGTTCGACATGGGCGGCAATCTATTCGAGTGGAACGAGGCGATCGTCGCCGCAACAACGCGAGGCGTCCGGGGTGGTGGGTGGAGTTTCGGCGCGGTTTCGCAGTTGCGATCGGACAGCCGATTCAACGGCGTCGCTACGCAGGGCGATTCTGTCACGGGGTTTCGGCTCGTGACGATCCCCGCACCGACGCCTTGCAATCTCGCGGATTTCGATCACGGCGGATCGGTAAGCGTCACCGACTTGTTCGGCTTTCTCGACGCGTGGTTCGCGCAGTTCGGGCAGTCGGGCTCGGGGCTCGCGGCCGACTTTGACGGAAGCGGGTCGGTCGCGGTGAGCGACCTCTTCGGTTATCTCGACACGTGGTTCGAGTACTTCGGCACGACGTGCTGAGGCAGGGGTGGCCGCGGGCAGAGCGACTCACGCCCTCGGTTGCGCGAGGGGTCGGTCGAGGCGCCCCTCGCTCGGAGTGCCCCTCGCTGACGCTCGGGGTTCTTTGCGCCGGGGTTCTTTGCGCCGGGGTTGGTTGCGCCGAACCGTTCGAGGCTTATCCGAGTTTCTTGAGGCGCATCTGCAGGTCGTCGACGTTCGGGCTGGCCTCGAGCGCGACGCGCATGTGGATCATCTCGCGCTCGACGAGGTCGACCAGCGACTGGTTGAAGTCGAGCATGCCGACCTGACGGGCCTCGATGTTGTTGAGGTACTCGCGGAGTTCGCCCTCGCGCCCTTCCAGGATGTGCTTGCGCACGACGGCGTTGTTGATGAGGATCTCCAGCGCGGGGATGCGGTGGATCTTCTCGTGCAGCGTCGGGAGCAGTTTCTGGTACACGAACGCGCGCATCTGGTACGCCAGGATGCGGCGGACCTGCTCGACCTCCTCCTGCTCGAAGAGGCCGTAGATGCGGCTGAAGGTCT
>CALMQD010000585.1 GCA_937871415.1 uncultured Phycisphaerales bacterium
GCGCGTGGGATCGGCGAGCGCTTCGAACGCCGACGCACGCTTGGAGTGCACCCGCCGGTTGGGCGAGGATGTGTCGCGCCCGACCTGGAAGTTCGAACTCGACTGGTTGGGACGCCGGAGACCCACGCTTAAAGAGTAACACATTTGTTACGCAATGTCCACGAGCATTGTGATAGACTTGGTTTATGGAACTCACCGCCCTCCGCCAGTTCGTTCTCGTGGCCCGCACCGGTCACATGACCCGCGCCGCCGCGGCCCTGGGCGTCACGCAGCCGGCGTTGTCGGCCATGCTCCGCAAACTCGAGCTGGAAGCCGGCGCCGAACTCATGGTGCGCACCGGCAAAGGTGTCGAACTGACCGAGGCGGGTCGTGTCTTCTTCGAACACGCCTCCGACGCCGTGCGCCGTGCCGACGGCGCGGTCTCCGCCGTCCGCGAACTGCTCGGGCTGGAGCGGGGCTCGATCCGGGTCGGCGGCGGCGCGACCGCGACGACCTACCTCCTCCCTCGCGTGGTCCGCGCCGTCCGTGCTTCCCATCCATCGTTGCGGTTCTATGTCCGCGAGGCCGGGTCGAGCACCGTCGCGTCGGCGGTGCTCACGGGTGAACTCGATCTCGGCATCGTCACGCTCCCCCTGCCCGAGTCGATCGCGAGCGAGTTGGTCGTCACGCCCTTGGTGGAGGACGAGCTCCGCCTCATCCTGCCGCCGGATGGCGCGACGCCGCGCCGGGCCGGGCGTGCGGCGCGCTCGCGCAAGCCCGATCCGGTTGCGTCCGCGGCTTCGTCCATCTTGACCGGCGTGGATCTGAGCAAGGGGTTCCGCTGGCGCGACCTCGAGGGCGTGCCGGTGGTCGCGTTCGAAGCGGGGACGGCCGTGCGCTCGATGCTCGACCAGGCCGCCACGGCCGCCGGAGTCCCGCTCAACGTCGTCATGGAGCTGCGCTCGATCGAGAGCATCAAGCGCATGGTGGCGGCCGGGATCGGTGTGGGTTTCGTGAGCCGATTTGCGCTGGAAGACCAGCCCAGCCCGGGCGGTGTGCCGTGCCGCGAAGGCCGACTCGTGCGCAGGCTCGCGATCATCAAGCGCAGACCCGCCGGGCGTGTGGGGTCAACCCGCTCCGCCGGCGGTGGGGGGCTGTCGCCAGCGGCGGCAGCCTTTGAACAGTCGCTCCTGAAACTCGTCAGTGTTGCGGCGCGGCCCTGACGCAGCGGTGTCCGGCGCCTCAACTCTTGGGCTGTGCCGGATCGGCCGGGGCATCGCCTTTGGCCTTGGCCGCGGCTTCCTGCTCTTTCCTGTACGGCAGGTACTGCTGCTTGTACCAGTTCGCCCAAGCGACCTGGTCATAGCCCAGACCTTCGGTCGAATGACCGCCCCACGCTTTGGTGGTCAGCGCCACCAGCGCCGAGTGCACCTCGGTGCGATAGGTCACCACACTCGCGTCGAGCACGCGCAGGTACACCCCGTCGGACACAACGCCCAGATCGGGATCGAACCCCACCGCGGAATCGCCCACGACCGGCGTCAGATCGCGCACGAAGGCCTGCTGGGTGGCGATCATGATGTACGCCAGCGACGTGTCGCCGTTATTCCCGCCGCCGTTGCCACCCGAGCCGACCACCTGCGCGTTGATGAGCGCCGGGATCGCCTCGATCAGCCCGAGCGTGTTGATGACTCCGGCCGCGGCCCCGGCGGTGGTTTCACTCTTATTCGCCAGCGCATTGGCGATGATCATCTTGACGCGATTCGAGGCGCCGCCCGATTGCTCAGTCCGCTCGGCGAGCCGTTTGGCCGCCTCGTTCCGCCACCACGCGTCCTTGTCGAAGCACGCGACCCACGCGAGTGTCGCGTCTCCGTCGTCGGACTTCTGAGCCGCGATGTGATCGAGGATCGCACCGCGCACGTCGTTGCCGTCGTACCGGAAGATGTTCAGGAGGGACGGGAAGACCGCGGGGTCGGTGTATTCGCGCAGACGCGAGATCCCGATGTTGCGGATCTCCGGGTTGCGGATCGACACAAAGTACTTCGATCGGAGCACGCGCAGTTCGCGGTCCTTCGCGTGGCGCGTCATCTGGGCCTGCGCAAACGCCTTGACCAGCGGGTCGTTGGGATCCCGATCCCGGAACGGGTTGACCTCCGGAGCCGCGGCCGGAGCCGCCGGGGGCGCCTGGGCCACGGCCTCGTCCGGGGTCGATTCCGCCTGCGGGCTGACGCTCGGATCCGGGCACGCCCACGCGACCCCGCCCCCCAGCGCGATGAGCGCGCACGCCACTGCAGGAACAAGTCCTTCCAACGGTTTGCGAGCGTGCATCGTGAAAACTCCGGGCTCAGGGCCGCGCCG
>CALMQD010000586.1 GCA_937871415.1 uncultured Phycisphaerales bacterium
TTCGCGATCATCCACCTCGCCACAGGCAAGGCCATCGGCCGCACAACTTACATGGAAATCCTTCCGGACCATCGCGGCGTAGAGATCGGCCGCACCTGGATCTCGCGCCCCTTCCACGGAACGCTCGTCAATCCCGAGATCAAGTTCCTCATGCTCCGCCACGCGTTCGAGCAACTCACCCCGACCGCCATCCGCGTGCAGTTCACTACCGGCGGCCAGAACGTCCACAGCCAGGCGGCCATCGCCAAACTCGGCGCGACGCGCGAGGGCACACTCCGCAAGTGCCGCATCGTTCCCGGCGGGCCCGACCCCACCGACCCCAAGATCTTCCGCGACACCGTTTACTACAGCATTCTCGACGACGAATGGCCCGCCGTGAAGCGCGCCCTCCTCACCCGCCTCGGCCAGTAGTCTCTCGGCGTGCCGCCGGATGGGGCGCCGTGCCGCCGACCTCGGCTGGGCGAGGTCTGTGCATTGCTTCTTCCTCCACAACACACAACCCCCACGCTCGCCCCCTTGACCCACATCCTTCCTCCGTCAATCCTTCGCGTGCGCGCACACGCGCAGGCGGCCTGTTCTCGCGCCGCCGCGTTTGCCGCTTCTCTTCCATGAAAGAAGACCAGCACATGACCCCCTCCGCACCCGCCAAGACCACCGCCGTCCAACCCCGCTTCCTCGCGCCAACCGAAGGCGAGTTCTTGAACGTCGTCGGCGAGACCAACCGCATCCTCGCCGACGGTGCATCCAGCGCCGGGCGCGTCCTGATCTTCGAGGTCAACAGCCCTTCGGGCAACGGCCCGCCGCTCCACCGTCACAGCCACGACGACGAGTACTTCTACATCATCTCCGGTCGCTACAAGTTCGTCTGCGACGGGCGCGAGTTCATCGCCGACCCCGGCGCGTTTGTCTGCGCGCCCAAGGGATCCGTGCACGCCTTCGCCTGCTGCGCCCGCAGCCCGCCCGGCAGGATGCTCGTCATCTGCACGCCCCCCGGGCTCGAAGGGCCCTTCCGCGCGTGCCACAACGCCGGGCCCAACATGCCCATGGACGCGATCGTCGGCGCCTTCCGCAAGTTCGACCTCGAGTTTCTCGGCCCGCCCATCAAAACCGTCTGACGGCGCGCGCCCGCGCGCGATTATGCCGCGATTCTGACCAGCCACGCGCGATTTGCGCGCCGAACGCCGCTTTTGTGCGACCCCGAGCGTGCGAACGCCTAAACTTATCTGTTCGCAGTTTTTCTCCGGCCCTTTCCGGGCCAAGCCCGCGATCACCGACGCTCGATTCCCCCCCGAGTCTCCAGCACCGGTCCATGCAGACTCGTTCGGGTCAGGAATCTCGAGTATGAAGCTCTACGTCGGCAACCTCTCATTCGGCACCAGCGAATCCCAGCTCCGCGACCTCTTCGCGACGCACGGCGATGTCTCGTCCGCCTCGCTCGTCATGGACCGCGACACTGGCCGCCCCCGCGGCTTCGCGTTCGTGGAAATGGACGACGCCGGCGCCCAGGCCGCCATGTCCGCCCTCAACGGCAAGAACTTCGACGGCCGTGACCTCACCGTCAACGAGGCCAAGCCCAAGACCGGCGGCGGTGGCGGTGGCGGTGGCGGCGGCTATCGCGGCGGCAGCGGTGGCGGCGGCGGCCGTCGCGGCTGGTAATCAACCGATCGCCCGCACACGCGGGTGTTCCAACGTCATTCAGGGCGAGTCACGCCTAACCGCGTGG
>CALMQD010000587.1 GCA_937871415.1 uncultured Phycisphaerales bacterium
AGGCGCACACGGTGCGATCCCCCCTGCGCGCTCTCGAGGAGCGTCTTGATGAACTCGCGAAAGTCCGCGTCGTCATCCAGGCACACGATCGAAAGACCGGGGGCGCCGGCGTCCGGCTCGAGCGGCTCTCGGGTGGCTTCGTGCGCAGGGGTCATGCCGTGTGGGTCTCGCTCGCGCTGGTTGCCCGCCCGTCCGTCCCTGCCGACGAGTCTACCAAGCCCGGTTCCGATGCCGCGGCCTCGTCCGCGGGGAGAAGGACTTCGAACTCGGCGCCCCCGTCGGCCATGTTCCGGGCCACGAGGAGCCCGGCGTGCTCGCGGACGATCCCCTCGCTCACCGCCAGCCCGAGCCCGGTGCCGTGCGAATCCAGGCGTGTGCTGACGAACGGCTGGAACAGGTCGGGCAGCACCTCGGGCGCGATCCCGGGCCCCTGATCGCGGACCTTGAGACTGAGCCAGCGCCCCCCGTCCCGTTCGACCAGGTCTCCCACGACGCGGACCGGCCCGCCGGAGCCGCCGGCGCCCGGCCTGGGCGCGGAGGCCTCCGCCGCGTTTCGCAGCAGATTCACCAGTACCTGGACCAGTCGGTCGGGATCGCACGCGATCGTCAGCCCGGTCGGAAGTTCGACCTCCAGCGTCGAGCTGGGTCGGCGCTTGTCGAGACGCACGAGCGTCCACGCCTCGTCGACGAGCGGACACAACGCGACCACGCGCCGCTCGAGCGGGCGCACGCGGGCGATGTGCAGCAGGCTGTCGCTCAGCCGCTCCAGCCTCCCGACAACGCGCTGCATGAGGGCCTGCTCTTCCGGCGACAATCCGCCGGTGCCGAGCTTCTCGGCGAGGCCCTTGAGCACGGCCAGCGGCGTGTTCATCTCGTGAGCCAGGCCCGCGGACATCATGCCGAGGCTCGCGAGGCGGCCCGTGTCTGCGAGGTTCTGGCGCGCGGTTTCGAGCAGGTGGTTCTTGGTCTTCAGGTCCGCCGCGACTTCTTCGAGGCGCGAGAGCGCCAGCCCCAGATCGCGCTCGTGCCGGCGGATCGCAAGGATCGCCTGGTTGCGGCTCCGCATGATCTCGCCGAGTTCGTCGCTGGGGATCGCCGACTCCGGGATGATCTGTTCCGCCTCGCGCCCCTCCTGCACCGCCTGGTCCGCGTCGAGCATCGCGCCGATCGGCTCGTACACGTTGCGCGGCAGGACGAAGATCTCCAGGGCGCCCGCGACCAGCCCGTACACGCTCAGCAGCGCGATGGTCGTCAGGATGTAGAGCCGAATCACGCCTCGACGCGCGGCCTCGAGTTTCAGCGAAACGCTCACGAACCGGTCGTCCGCCAGCGCGGCGATGAGCACCGGCTCGCGCTGCGGCCCGTCCTTCACGAGCGGCGACTCGGCGGCCCGGCCCTCCGCCGCGATGCCGCGCAACCGCGAGGCCGCTTCCGCGTCGAGGCCGAGCGCCTCGGCGCTCGTCACCCGCACGGCGGCCTCGGGCCCGAGCAGTCCCTGCCACTGCCGGATGCGCTCGTCGAACCCCGCCGGGGTGGCGCTGGGGTCGCGGCTCAGGATCGCGGCGAGCGCCAACCCCGCCTCGTGCAGTTCGGCGTCTCGCACGACGTCCCGCACCGCGGGGCGGAGCGCGAGGGCCAGGATCGCGGCGAGCGCGAGCGAGAACGTCGTGTGCAGAACGATGAGCTTCTTCCGGATCCTCATCCCGCGCAGCAGCCCGGCGGCCCGCTCGCCCTTGCGCGAGGAGACTGCCGACGTCCGCGGGCGCGGTGCGGGCGTCGCTCCGCGCTGTTCCGCCGCTGCCGCGGTGGCTGATCTCGGGTTCGGTGGAGTGCGTTCGGCCACGGACTATCGTTGCCTCGTGCCCGACCAGCCGCGCAACAGGCCCAGACCCGCCCGTCGATCGTCGCCCGAGCGTTCCCGGCGCCCATCCAAAGGGCGCGACGCCGACGCGTCCGCGCCGCCGCTCGGAGACGCCGCCCGCCACGCCGCCTTCCTGAGCATCGCGCGCCAGTGCCGTCGCTGGCCGGAGTTCGAACTGCACGCGTTCGAGCAGTCGGTCGAGCGCAACCTGGCCCGCGCCTCCGATCTGGACCGGGCCTTTGCCCACGCCATCTACGACACCACGGTGTCGCGCTGGCTGACGCTGACATACCTCGTCTCGCGGTTCTGTCAGCGTCCGCTGGCGGAGCTCGAACCCCGCGTCCTGGGAGCGATGCTCGGCGGTGCCTGCCAGATCGTCTTCCTCGACCGCGTCCCGGCCCACGCGGCGATCAACCACGCTGTCGAGTGGACCAAGGCCCAGTGCGGTCACGCGCCCAAGGGACTGGTGAACGCCGTGCTGCGGCGCATCGCCGACCTGGCACGCCCCGACGACGGTGCGCCGCGCACGCGGCCGCAGTGGTCGGGCGAGCGCGACGAGCTCCCGTTTCTCTTGAACTCGGACCGGCTCGGCTCCCTCGTGCTGTCCCAACCCGTGCTTCCCGAGGACGACACCGAGCGTCTGGCCGCGTCGACGAGTCATCCCGTCGACCTGCTCCGGCTTTGGCTGAAGAATGCGCCCCTGCGCGAGGTCCGCTCGCTCTGCCTGCACTCGCTCGCCTCGCCGCCCACGATCATTAACACCTCATTCGCGGCGTCCACGAATCCTCTCCCGCCGGAACTTGTGCCGCACGACGTTCCCGGCCACCACGTCTTCCGCGGCTCGCACGATCGGCTGGTCGCGCTGCTCGATTCGAGGTCCGATCTCTGGGTCCAGGACCCGGCGTCGACCCGGGCGGTCGGCTCGGTCGCCGATCTTCGGCCGCGCGTCGTGCTCGATCTGTGCGCCGGGCAGGGCACCAAGACCCGCCAGCTCGCGGCCGCCTTCCCGGACGCCGAGATCTATGCCACAGACGTCGACGACCTGCGCCGGGCGACGCTTGAGCGCCAGTTCGCCGGCTCGGGGCAGGTCCGCGTGCTCTCACCCCGGCAGATGCGCGAGCGAATGCTGGGCAAGGGGGAACTGATCCTGCTCGACGTTCCCTGTTCGAACTCGGGCGTCCTGCCGCGCCGCCCCGAGGCCCGGTACCGCCTGACGGGGGCGAGCCTCGCCTCGCTCACGGACATCCAGCGACAGATCATCGCCGACGCGATCCCGCTGCTGAGCGAGCGTCCGGAAGGCCAGATTCTGTACTCGACGTGTTCGCTGGAACGGGCCGAGAATCACGAGATGGCCGCGTGGGCCGTCAAGTGGCACGGATTCAAGCTCCAGCGTGAGCAGGTCACCCGGCCCAAGGGCCTTCCCGGAGAACCCGACACTTCGTACCACGACGGCTCCTTCGGGATTCTGCTGGCCCGCTGAACAACCGACAACCCGCAGACCCCGACGCACCCGGCTTTGCTTGCCGATCCCGCCGAGGCGCCTCCGCACCACCCCACGCGATCGCGACGCGTACACTCTCGCCCCTCCGGATCATCCGCCGAACTCGTGGGCGTCCATTCCCTGCCGAAGCATGAAGCTCCTCGACATCATTTCCCTGGACTGCATCAAGGCGCCGCTCGGCAGCCCGGACAAACACGCGGCGATCGACGAACTCGTCGACCTGCTCGCGGGGGCCGGGAAGGTCAAGAACGCTCTGGCGCTCAAGGAAGCCGTCTGGGCCCGCGAGCAGACCCGCACGACCGGCATCGGCAATGGGCTGGCGATCCCCCACGGCAAGTGCACCGGGGTCGAAAACCCCGCCATCGCCATCGGCAAACCCGCGGCCCCGATGGAGTTTGCCGCGATCGACGGCAAGCCGGTCCGACTCATCATCCTGCTCGCCTCGCCACCGGACCGGACCAGCGACCACATCCAGGCGCTCGCCCACATTTCCCGCCTGATGATGATGGAGGAGTTCCGCGAGCGCATCTACAGCGCCGGGTCTCCCGCGGAGATTTTCGACCTGCTCAGATCGCAGGAGCAGCCGGCGTGAGCGCGGCGACCGGAACTCTCCCCATGTCGCAGCGCAACCACCTGTCGACCGCCCCCGCGAACCTGGCCCCCGCCGCCCCGGACGCGCTGCCCGCGAGCGTGCTCGCGCCGCTGGCCCGGATCGACCCGTACCTCGACGAGTTCATCCGCGCCGCAAACCTTCCGGTGAATCTGCGCGATGCGATCCTGTATTCGCTCCTGGGACCGGGCAAGCGCATCCGTCCGCTCCTGTGCCTGCACTCGTTCCGAGCGCTGGGCGGATCGGACGAGGCCCGCGCGCTCCCCGCCGCCGCCGCCGTCGAGATGGTCCACGCCTTCTCGCTCATTCACGACGATCTGCCGGGGCTGGACAACGACGATCTGCGTCGCGGCCGACCCACCCTCCACAAGCACGCGGGCGAGGCGATGGCGATCCTCGCCGGCGACTCTCTGCTCACGCTGTCGTTCACGATCCTCATCGAGCGCTACGAGCCGGCGGTGGCGGCGTTCATGGCGCGCGAACTGGCCGCGGGAACCAACGGCATGATCGCCGGCCAGATCTACGACACGCTCGGCGGCTTTGCGGGCACGCCCACGCCCGAGCAGCGCTTGGAACTGATCCACACGAACAAGACGGGCGCGCTGATCCGCGCCGCTTGCCGCATGGGCGCACTCGCGGCCGGCGCCGGCCCGGCGACCCTCCAGGGGATCAGCGACTACGCCGACGCGATCGGCCTGATGTTCCAGATCGTCGACGACGTGCTCGACGTCACGCAGACCAGCGAACACCTGGGCAAGAAATCGGGCAAGGACATCGACGCCGGCAAACTCACCTACCCCGGCGTCATGGGGATCGAGGCTTCGAGACGGCGCGTGGCTCAGTTACACCAGGCGGCGCTGACCGCCCTGCGGCCGATGGGCGATGCGAGCGAGCCTTTGGCCCACCTCGCCGGATACCTCGCCGCCCGAACGCGATAAAGCCGCCAGACCCCGCTTGCCGGCAGCGGCTGCACCCATACCGGACCCCCGTTCCGGTTCTTGATCTGGTTGTTTGCGGCATCGCGCGAGCAAGGGGGGTGGTGTTCGCGTACCATCCCCCGGCAGGGCCGGAACCCCCACGGGGCTGTTCGGCCTGGTTGCGTCTGCTCCGCAGTCCGTGCGGGCTCGCGCAGATCCTGGGGGGGTCGGGTTCCGAGAATCTTCAATGAGCCTTCTGAGCACCATCCACTCGCCCGCCGACCTCAAAAAACTGCGCGTCGAACAGCTCCCCGAGCTGGCGGCCGACATCCGCAAGGCCATCTGCGATCAGGTCTCCCGATCCGGCGGGCACCTGGCGCCCAACCTCGGCGTGGTCGAACTGACCATCGCCATGCACTACGTGTTCGACTTCGCCTTCGACCGGCTGCTGTTCGACGTCGGGCACCAGTGCTACCCGCACAAGCTCCTGACCGGGCGTGCACCGATGCTGGCGAACCTCCGCACGAGCAAGGGCATGGCCGGCTTCCCGGAACCCTCCGAGTCCGCGTACGACCTGTTCCGCGTCGGGCACGCCGGCACCGCCATCTCGACGGCCGTGGGCATGGCCCGGGGCGACACGCTCAAGGGTGAAGGCTTCGACCCGGCGACGAACCCGAACGGCCGGCGCGTGGTGTCGATCATCGGTGACGCCTCGATCGTCAATGGCGTGGCGATGGAAGGCCTCAACGGCGCGGGCACGCTCAAGCGCCAGTTCCTGGTCATCCTCAACGACAACGGCATGTCGATCTCGAAGCCGCAGGGCGCGGTCGCCCAGTACTTCGACCGTGTCCGCCTCTCGCACCGCTACGCCGACCTGAAGAAGTCCGCGGGCGAGGTGCTCCGCTCGATCCCCGGCGGATCGCTCGTCAAGGAGGCCTACCACCTCGCGGGTGAGGCGGCCAAGGCGGTCATCCACGATTCGACCCCGGGCGCCAAGGCGGGCTCCTCCGGCGGCTGGTTCGAGCACTTCGGGCTCGTCAACGTCGGGCCGATCGACGGCCACGACTTCCCGACGCTCATCGAGTTCCTGACCGAGGCCCGGGACTTTGCGCGCCCGTGCGTGCTGCACGTCAAGACCATCAAGGGCAAGGGCTTCGACTTCGCCGAGTCGGACGCGAGCAAGTTCCACTCGCCCTCGCCCTTCGAGCGCGAGGGCTGCCGCGTCGAGATCAAGAAGGAAGGACGTTCGTTCACCAGCGCCGTCGGCGACATGCTGGTGGACCTGATGAAGCGGGACGAGCGCGTGTGCGTCGCGACGGCGGCGATGCCCGACGGCACCGGCGTCTCGAAGGTCTTGCCGCTCTTCCCCGATCGAGCGTTCGACACGGGCATCTGCGAATCGCACGCGCTGGACATGATGGCCGGCCTGGCCAAGACCGGTTTCAAGCCGTTCCTCGCCGTGTACTCGACGTTCCTCCAGCGCGCCTTCGACCAGGCGTTCCAGGAAGTGTCGCTGCAGGGCCTCGCGGTGCGCCTGCTGCTCGATCGCGCCGGCCTGGTCGGCGGCGACGGCGCAGTGCACCACGGCTTCTGCGACGTTTCGTTGCTGCGCACGCTTCCCTCGGCCTGCATCATGGCCGCGATCGACGAACCAAGCCTCGCCGCGGGCATCGAGTTCATGCGCTCGTTCGACGAGGGCCTCTCGGCGATGCGGTATCCGCGCGACAACGTCTCGAGCGTGGTTGTCGATCGACTGGGCGCTACGCCCGCGTTCGAACTGGGCAGGGCCCGCTGCCTGACCCCCGAACTCGACGCCGAGCGCCTCGCGCCCGGCGCCTCGCTGCCCGACGTCGCAGTGTTGGCCTTCGGCACGCCGGCGATCGACGCCCTCAACGC